>RKRO01000006.1 GCA_007571355.1 Candidatus Poribacteria bacterium
TTTTCGGTAAATTGATGATATGGCGGTCCCTCATACCGTTCTTATTGCATCTTTGTTCAATTCTCATAAAGTATAACACTTCTCTGAAAAACGTCAAGGAAAAAATATTCTAATTTTTCCCCTTATGAGATGTGGCATTATCTAAATAAAAAACAAACGTTGGATTTGGAAAGCCTTGTGTCGGGATACCGGAGACAGCATCGCTGGAGTGTGTGGTGAGAGGGTTGAAGCAACCCACCCAAAACTCATCGGATGCTTAAAAAATGGTCGAAAATTTGTTGGAAGCACACTTTATTTTTCACAAACTTTATTTCAATGTCAATAGGAACAATGTAAATTGTTTCTGTGCGGAAAATTCCTTTTGAAAAAAGATTGTGTGTGTTATAATAAAATTGTATTTAGGTGTGTCTGTGGACGCGCCCAAAAGAAAGATACAGAAGAATTGAGATGCAAAAAACACTATGCTAAAACCGAAACTCGGCGTTGACACAATTCAACCCTATCAGGGGGGTAAACCGATTGAAGAAGTCCAACGTGAGTTGGGCATCACCGATATTATCAAATTGGCATCCAACGAAAACCCGTTGGGGCCATCGCCGTTGGCAGTGCAGGCGATTGCTGAGCGTGCATCACAGGTCCACCTCTACCCTGACGGTAACGCCTACGCCCTTAAAACGGAACTATCAGCACATATCGGCGTTTCCCCTGAGCATCTGATTTTGGGAAACGGCTCCAACGATGTGCTGCAATTAATCGCTGAGGCATACATCGCGCCGGGGGATGAGGTCGTCTATGCAGCGGGTGCGTTCGTCGTCTATAGCCTTGTAACGAAGTTATGCAATGCAACAGCGGTCGTCGTCCCAATGGTAAACGACACACACGATCTCTCCGCCATGGCAGCGGCGATCACCGACCGGACAAAAGTCGTTTTTGTTGCAAACCCGAATAACCCGACTGGGACGATGGTCACGGCAGACGAAACCGCGGCGTTTATGGAACAGGTGCCAGAGGATGTGCTTGTCGTTTTCGATGAGGCTTATTATGAGTACGTAGCGCGTTCGGACTACCCGCAGACACTGCCTTATGTGCTCGAGGGGCGAAACTTCATCATTACCCGTACCTTTTCTAAAATTTATGGGTTGGCGGGCCTGCGTATCGGCTACGGTATTGCACCACCTGTGTTAGTCGAAACCTTGAATCGGGTACGTCAACCCTTCAATTGTAGTTTGGTGGGACAAGCAGCCGCACGCGCCGCGCTGAAAGATACCGCACACGTTAAGGAAAGCCAGAAAAGCAATGCTACCGGGAAAGCGTTCCTCTATAAGGCGTTTGACGACATGGGACTGCACTACATTGAAACCGAGGGCAATTTCATCATGGTGCACGTGGAACCATCGGGAGCAGAGATCACAGATGCCCTTCTGAAACAGGGGGTTATCGTGCGTCCGATGGCGGGGTACGGTTACCCGAATGCGATCCGCGTAACAATTGGCACACAACAGGAAAACGAAAAATTTATTGACGCATTGGTAAAATGTAAAACTTTGCAATAATCCCAATTACCCTGAATATTTATCAAACTCACGTTTTTTTGTATGACGACAAATATTAAACCGAAAACCATTTTCACAGGTGATAATCTACCCATAATGCGTGGGATAAATAGTGAGTCCATTGATCTCATATATTTAGACCCACCATTTAATAGCAAGACCAACTACGCAGCACCTATAGGCTCAAAAGCTGCTGGTGCAGAATTCAAAGATACGTGGACACTTTCTGACGTAGACAACGCATGGCTTGATCTAATTGAGACGAAACACCCTGCTTTGAACCGAGTTATTCATGCCGCTATGACGAACAGCGATAAATCTTATCTTATTTATATGGCTGTTCGGCTGTTGGAAATGAAGCGTATCCTTAAAGATACAGGCTCTATTTATCTCCATTGCGATCCGACAATGAGCCATTATCTCAAGTTGATTATGGACGCTGTCTTCGGAAAAGGCAGCTTTCGAAATGAGATTGTTTGGTATTACAAAGGTAACTCTATTGCCAAAAAACTGTTTCCATCAAAACATGACACGCTTCTATATTATGTATCACAAAATCCAACATTTAACCCTATTTATGTTCCATACGCAGAGGCAACATTACGCAGATACAATCATACGGACGAAGACGGAAGAAGATATAAAATATCTGCACTTAGAGATGGGAAGCAAGAGAAGGTTTATATGGGTGATGGGAAAATGGTTGATAGCGTTTGGGATATTCCAGTTATACGAAAGAAAAATGAGCGCACAGGCTACCCAACCCAAAAGCCACTTGCCTTATTGGACAGAATCATCAAAGCGTCTTCTAACAAAGGTGACGTGGTGTTTGACCCCTTCTGTGGGTGTGCTACAACACTTGTGGCGGCAGATAGACTCCAAAGGGATTGGATAGGTATTGACATATCAGGAAAAGCAGCGGAATTAGTTGTTGAACGGATTAAAGCAGATCAGGGATTGTTTCAGGAAATTATTGCACGCACAGATATTCCGAAACGCACGGATTTAGGGAATATTCCACGATACAATGCACCCGCAAACAAAACCCGGTTATATGGAGAACAAAGCGGGTATTGTAACGGATGTGGCACACATTTTGAAAAACAACACCTTGAAGTTGACCATATTATCGCGGAAAATGTTGGAGGAACCGATCATATTGAGAATCTTCAACTGCTTTGTAGCCATTGTAACAGAATTAAAGGTGAACGCGGGCAAGAATATCTTATCTCAAGACTAAATAAGAATTGAATCAGACTCATTTTCAAGTTAAAAGTTTACAAATTCAAACCGCTTATTGCGAAAATTAATTTAACCAATCTCAAAACTACGAATAGCCAAAAAAAATGAAAGAACTCGTACAAATCAGCAACAAACGCCCTACACGGCAAATTAGGGTCGGGCATGTGCCGATCGGCGGTGGGAGTCCTGTCTCCATTCAGACGATGACAACAACGCTGACGCATGATATTGATGCCACGCTTGCACAGATAGAGCGGTGTGCAGAGGCAGGCGCACAAATTGTCCGCGTGGCTGTCCCAGAGGCACCAGACGCGAAGGCACTGGGCGCGATCGTCAAACGCGCGCCTGTTCCGATAGTATCGGATATCCATTTCAATTATCGGTACGCACTTGCTGCGGTGGACGCGGGGGTGGCAAAAGTGCGTATTAACCCAGGAAACATCGGCAGCGAGAAACGGATTGCCGAAGTACTATCTGCAGCGAAAGCCGCGAATATCCCGATCCGTATCGGTGTTAACGAGGGGTCGCTAGAAAAGGATCTCTTAGAGAAATACCCTTCACCGACAGCAGAGGCGTTGGTAGAGAGTGCAATGCGGCACGTCAATATCTGTGAGGATCACGATTTCACGAACATCGCCATCTCTGTGAAGTCGAGCGATCCGCTGCGGATGATCGCAGCGAACCGCCAACTTTCAGCGAAAGTGCCGTATCCCTTACATCTCGGTGTGACGGAAGCTGGAACACCTCGACGTGCGCACGTCAAATCGACGCTCGGCATTGGGACACTTCTGCTCGAAGGCATCGGCGATACCATCCGTATCTCAATCACCGGTGATCCTGTTGAAGAAGTCTTGACAGCGAAAGAACTCCTACGCGCCCTCGGTATGGCGGAAGACATGTTAGACGTTGTCTCTTGTCCGTTCTGTGGGCGTGG
>RKRO01000147.1 GCA_007571355.1 Candidatus Poribacteria bacterium
TATTTACATATCGGTTCTTCATGGTTCTTCCTGTCGTGTTTGCAGTGCGACTTCTGTTTCTCTGTGAACCATTATAAATAAAAATGCAATTCTTGTCAAATTTTTTAAATCAGTCGTAAAAACTAACGCCAATTTCAAAAAATATTAGAGGTTTCCGAGACGGATGCAAATTAGGAAACCCAAACGAAAATAGTCGTTTTGGACTTGCGAAAAGTTGTTAAAAAGTGTTTTAGATTGTAGCCGTGATACTCACGACACCTCAAGGCGTGTGCTGCTTTCACAAACACCTTGGAACTATTTCATGGCACACTTTTTAGTTTTTACGTTTTGCTTTCCATTAAAACATTGAAATTCTGGGTTGTAATTTCACCGATTGTTTCTATGGAAGTATGACGAAGATCTGCAATCTTTTCCGCCACAGCACGGACATACGCCGGTTCATTCCGTTTGCCACGCCGAAATTGCGGGGCTAACCACGGACAGTCGGTCTCTATTAGGAGCCGATCTTTAGGTACCGCCCGCGCCACCGCCTGGACATCCTTAGCATTCGGATAGGTCACAATGCCACCGATCCCGATATAAAATCCGATCGCGAGACTCCTTTGCAGCAACTCGACATCACCGGTGAAGCAGTGCAGCACGCCCAGGACTCTCCCTCGCCGCGCTTCCAAGATAGGCAGAATATCCGTATAGGCATCGCGGTTGTGGATAACAACGGGCATCTGCAATTCTTCGGCGAGGTCCAACTGTTGTTCAAACGCTGCTTTTTGCACAAGGCGCGGTGAAAGGTCGCGGTAGTAGTCTAACCCTATCTCCCCAAGTGCAATCACCTTCGGGTGCTCGGCGAGTTCGCGAAACGTTTTTAGAACATCGGATGTCAAATCCTTCGCATCGTGCGGATGCATCCCGACGGTGGCGTAGATATGTGTATGCGCCTCCGCCAATTCTACCGCGCCGAGACTGCTTTCCATATCAAAACCGATGACCAAGATACTGGAAACCTCAGCTTTGTGTGCGCGTTTCAGCACTGCATCTCGATCGCGATTGAATTGGGAAAGTTGAATATGCGCGTGTGAATCAGTAAACATCATCAATAATTTACATCAAAGGCGTTCGGATAACGGTTTCAAGCGTATGTGCGCGCGGTGGCTGCGTCACGAGAAATAGAATTAGATCCGCCACATCCTCTGGAAGCGTCAGATGTTCAATGACATCGTCCGGATGATTATCGCGGCGCATTTTGGTATTCACAGGTCCCGGGCAGACGACTGAGGCTTTTACGCCGTGTGGTCTGCCCTCATTGTTCGTTGTCTCGGTGAACCCAATAACGGCGAATTTGGAAGCACAGTACGCGCCGCCGTTGGTATGTCCGAATTTTCCGGAGACAGAGGAGACGTTGACAATATGCCCCGACTTCTGCTCACACATGTGGCTGAAGACAGCTTGTGTGCCGAGAAATACGCCTTTGAGATTGACTGCCATCGTCAAGTCCCAATCTTCCTCTCGGATCTTCGGGATCGGGTTGTGGATCGCTACGCCTGCGTTGTTGACGAGGATGTCCACCTTTCCGAAGATGTCAAGCGTCCGGGATACCATCGCATCAACAGAGGCTTTTGACTGGACATCGGTTGTAATAACGAGGGCGCGTCTACCGAGTTGCGTCACCTCTTTGGCGACAGCGGCTATCTCGGTATCCGTCCGTGCTGCAAGGACGACATCGGCACCTTCTTTAGCAAATGCGATGGCGGTTGCGCGACCGATGCCGCGTCCGCCACCTGTAATAATCGCGATACGGTTTTCAAGTTTCACAAGTCCTCCTTAAATAGGACTTACACAGGCTGTTCTCTTGTCGCAGAACCTGTCAGGGTGTGTCCGGGAACCGTGTGGATTTTTATCCGTTCACCCTCACAGAAACCTTGCTACTGTCAAAATTGCGTAAGTCCTGTTAAAGTAACTTCCGGTTATGTGGCAGGGGTTTCTAACCCCGATTTCCTCACTGGCGGGGTTTGGAACATCGCCCATTCGTCAAGCAGACAGGATCTGTGCCTACGATATTTGATACGCCGCGAGTCTCTGCTTATCGAACAGAATACCGTGTCCCGGACGTTCCGGCGGTGAGAAGTGACCGTCTTTAAGCACTAAAGTATCCTCAAGCACCGGATCAAACGACGGAATATATTCCACAAAAAGCGAGTGCGGTACCGCTGCGGAAAGATGCACGTGTAAATCCATCAAGAAATGCGGCGATACGGAAAGCCCAAAGCATTCCGCCGTATGCGCAACCTTCATCCATTCAGAGATACCACCGACACGCACAGCATCGGGTTGCAGGATGTCCGCTGCGCCTTGCGCGATGTACTCCTTAAAGACATACTTATTGTAAATGGTCTCGCCGATAGCAATTGGGATCGTGGTTTTCTCGCGCAGCGTCACATGGCTCTCCACGTCATCTGCCTCAATAGGTTCTTCAAACCAGAAAAGGTCGGCTTCTTCGACCCGACAGGCAAGTTGAATGGCTTCGCGTGCGTTCCACTTCATGTTGGCATCAATCATGAGGTAGGGTTCTTGTCCAATCGCTTTCCTGACAGCAAAGATACGCGCCACATCTTCATAGAGATTGTCGCGCCCGACTTTAATTTTGATACCTTTGAAACCCTGCTCTACAAATTCCACGGACTGCCTGACGAGTTCGCCCTCAGAGAGATGAAGCCACCCGCCGTCTGTGTTGTAAACAGGAACAGCGGATCGCGCGCCGCCGAGGAGTTGGTAAAGCGGCAACTCGGCACGCTTCGCCATGAGATCCCAGAGTGCAATGTCTACCGCCGCCATGCCTAAACCGACGATACCGCCTCTGCCGACCCAATGCGTCTCCATCCACATCCGATTCCAAATCCGGTCGATGTTAGCAGCATCCTCTTCAAGGAGAATCGGCGTGAGGTAGGCATCCATAATCTGTTTGATCGCTTCGCCTCCTTTGCCGATGGTATAGGAGAATCCGGTGCCAACAATGCCGTCTTCATCCTCTATCTCAATGAAGGGGAACTCCATAGAGACGAAAGTTTGGATGGCATCAACACGTTCAACTTGCGGCGGGATGTCGTAAAGAGATGTGCGAACTGCTTTTATCTTCATTTTTTAAATTTTCCTTGCGGTTAAACAAGGCGAGATTACTATTTGACAGACTTTTCTTAAATCCGCATCTAATCTTCGGATGGGAAAACTACTGCTTTAAATTCTCAATCATTGCCAATAATTTTTCGATACAGATGCGCGAGGCTTCCTCACCGGCTTCGGAAAAAGCCTGTCCCCCCGGTTTATTGAGGATAGCATCGTCAATTTTGAGTGTGGGGCGCCAGTGTGTTTCGAGGCAGAGATGCCCTTCGTAGCCGTCATCAATGAAGGCTTGGAGCTGCCCTTGCCAGTCGATGACACCGTCTCCAACGGGAACGGATTCCATTTCACCGGTATCGGAATTCGCACCCGCGTCCTTGAGGTGCGCGTGGATCATCGTCGGTTTCATGCGGTTGTATGCATCAGGATATGGCGTTTCGCCGCCTTTAGCATGCGCTTCGTTGGCAGGGTCCCAGATACCGCGTATATTCAGTGAATCTATCTGTTCAATAAATTTCGCTGTGCGTTTGGCAGTGCTGAGCGAGGTTGTGGATTCGTTTTCCATGCCGAGTACAATGCCTTCGCCGTCTATCATTCGGCGCGGCTCATCGTAGGCGGCGATAATGTCGTCCCAACGTTCCTCAGTCTCGCCGGTATCCCAGAAGACGAAGGTACGGATAAGGTTCACATCAAACGCCTTTGCCGTACGGATACACCCTTTGAGTATATCAAGGTGTTCTTTCCGTTCTTCAACGTTGTCCATATCGCATTTAAAAAACGGGGATGCAACGCCGATAATCTCAATGTCGGTGCCGTCGAGCAGACGCTTCATCTCGTCGATGTCGGTGTCGGTGAGTTCATGCGGGAGTTTATCCCAGACAGACCGAATTTCGATAGAATGTAGGTTGAAATCTTTTACAAAATTGACAACGGTGGCGAAATCCTGTGAGACTTCATCGCCGATAACGCCAAGTTTAAACATAGGGTCTTTCTCCTTTGAAACTTTTAAAACATATTAGCACAGCACAATGTTAATAGCAAGCAGGATTTATTCGTTCCAATTTTCTGTTGACCGTTTCGACGAATACGTTATAACGTTGATGACTGCAGGCAACAATGTTTTGAATGCTTCAGGGACTATTTCTAAGGATAGACAACGAAGTAGAAGGTGGACGACTGACACCAAAAGCCAATGCGATATGTAAACTTTTTGCCTTTATAGTACGTTACTACAAACGGTATAGTAAATCCCGAAGCCAACCCAGTTTCGGTGATCTGCTGATTCAAACCCAGTAACATCCAAATGTATTGATTTAGGCCGAATTGCACATCCAAATCTTGGAGGATCTCATGAGGCAACAGAATTGGCTAACGACATCTGCATTACTGAGTGTCTTGATAATGCTCGGTATTTCCAGCAGCACCGCTTTCACTGAAACCCAGCAACCCATAACTTCCATGGAACAAGAGATCACACAAGGGGCATTGCGCGTTGAGATTGACGAACAGATCGTCGAATGTCCGCTAAAACACACTGATGTCAAAGCAAACATTTCAGGTTTCATCGCACGCGTCACCGTAACCCAAACCTTCCACAACCCCTACGACGAAAAAATTGAAGCGGTCTATGTCTTTCCGCTCCCACATACCGCAGCGATAGACGATATGACGATGACCGTCGGAGACCGTCGGATCGTCGGATTAATCAAACGCCGTGCTGAGGCACAAGCCCTTTACCAAGAAGCAATCCAACAGGGAAAAACAGCGAGCCTGTTGGAACAAGAACGTCCGAATATCTTTACACAGTCGGTTGGTAATATCCAACCAAACGATGAGGTCCGCATCGAAATCTCCTACGTTGACGTACTTGATTATGACATGGGCACCTATGAATTCCGCTTTCCAATGGTGGTAGGGCCTCGATATATTCCGGGCACCCCAACCGCTAATAAACCGAAACTGCCCGATGAATTAAAAGGAAAAGTTGGCGGATCCGAGGCACCCTCGGACGCTCCGGCGGAAGGTGCCGACCCATCAGGGACAGGCGTAGCACCCGACACGGACCGCGTGCCGGATGCTTCACGCATTACCCCTCCTGTACTCAAACCCGGTTACCGCACGGCACACGACATTAGCCTTTCAGTATCACTTGATGCCGGAGTGCCGATTCAGGATATCCAGATTGTTAACCACACAGCAGACGTGGATCGTGCTAATGCTTCTGGGGCTACTGCAGTGCTTTCACCTGCTGATTCAATCCCAAACAAAGATTTTGTGATGAAATACGCCGTTGTCGGCGAAAAGCCGGAGATCGCAGTTTTGGCACACTCCAAGGGCCCCGAGCAAGGCTACTTCATGCTTATGATTCAGCCTAAACTTGATGCTGAACTTGCCGAAGCACCGCCCCGCGAAATCGTCTTTCTCGTCGATGTTTCAGGCTCAATGAGCGGAGAACCGACTCAAAAAGTAAAAGAGACAATGCACCATTTCCTCCGACGCACCAAACCGAACGACACTCTGCAAGTCATCACTTTTTCAAGTTACGCAGTTAAATTTTTTGAAAAATCAGTGCCAGCGACGCAAGCAAATATTGAACACGCCCTTAATTTCACACAACAGATGCAGGGTGGCGGCGGGACAGAGATGTTGAAAGCCATTAAGTTGGTTCTCAACGAGCCTGTCGATCCAGAACGGGTGCGCATTGTCGTCATGCTCACCGATGGCTACATCGGCAACGAAGCGGAAATCATCGATGAGATTGACAAGCGAGCGGGAGACCAGATCCGTTTTTGGGCTATCGGCATCGGTTCATCACCGAACAACTATCTGATTGACGGTGTGGCAAAACATGGCGGCGGAATGGCGAAGGTGTTAGAACTCAACACCGACCCAGGGCCACTCGTTGAACAGATCGCTGATCGCATTCATCGCGCACAACTCGCTAAAATCCAGATTGATTGGAACGGACTCTCTGTCTACGAGACCTACCCGCTGCGGATTCCTGAACTTTGGGCGGGCCGCCCCGTCGTCATGTTCGGACGCTATGAGGCAGGTGGCAGTCAGAAAATTGAACTTTCCGGCACCGCAGAGGGAAAACAGCTAAAATATAAACGACATGTGACGCTGCCGGACGCGCAACCAACGCACGATGTTCTGTCAAAAGTCTGGGCACGCAAGAAAATCGAAGACATCTCCGCACAATTATACGCTGCTGCTGCCCCGGAGATCATTGAGGAAATCACGAACATTGCGCTCACTCACCGGTTGATGACGCAATACACAAGTTTCGTTGCCGTAGACGAGAATAACAAGCAACCGATAAATCAAGAAACGAAAGTCCCTCGGCAAATTGTAGTACCTGTTCCTTTGCCAGAAGGCACCAATTACAGAGAATTCTCCTCCTATTTTCCTGCTAGGCAGCTGCGGGCATCTAGAGACATAATACTACCTAGTATACCCTTTGACGTAGAGAAAGTAGAAAAAGAAAAAGTAGAAAGAGATTCCGGGCTATCGGAATTTTTAAAAGAATCTTTGACTGTACCGTCTTGGAAACTTTTGGCAGGTGTAATCAACGGTAAAATTGACAAAGAAGCCCTCACGAAACTCCAAAAGGCTTGGGAAGATCCGATGCTCGAAAGAGTTATAACAAACGGAAATCAGTATATCGTGATGCGGTCAGCATGGTGTATCGGCACAGCAGTCCAAACACTTCCAACCGATGTTGAACTGACAGCATTCTCCAAACAAGTACTCTCAAAGGCAAGCAAAATCAAACTGCTAAAACCGCAAGACGGTTCCTTAACTGCTTATCTTAGCATATTGTATGCTGTACTGGCGCGTCAAGAGGATGCAGACACGGATCTGGCGAAGTCGCTGTTGAAATGGGAGGGTGAAGCCATGTATATAGACATGAAAACAGCGCGGCTGATCGCTGAAAGTTTGCTTAAACCCTCTGCCCGGAACGATAAAGCACTACAAGCAGCACTCTCAACACGTGATATTTACGGAGACGATCTTGTGCTGCTTACCTGTCTGATCGCTAAAAGGCGCGGCGGACAATTATGGCAAACTTTCCGCGAAGAGTTTCCATACATAGCAAGACAAAATCAGCTGAGTGGACATATTGTGGTTATCACCAACCGAATTGGGGCATCGCCAAGAAACATTCAGTTTTCACCCCAACACTAAAAAAGTTTGTGATATAATTTCGTTTTGATGGTATCCTTATATAACCCAAGTTGCCACCTTTGTCACAGAACCTGTTAGGGTGAGCATCTTCCGGCTCAGAAGACTAAAAGTTTCCTACGCGACGAAAGTCCGCGGATCATGAGCGTTTTTCAATGAAAATAGCAGATGACTCTCTAAAATTGTGTCCGTAGCAACTTGGGTTTATATAGTAAAGTCCGAAATATGCGGACATCCGGTAAACGGTGATTCTTCAAACACTCGCCTTCGCCGGCGCGATGTTTTGCCTATGAACCCCGCCAATCTTTTGTGTCCAAGCAATTGTGGGCTTTATAAGGAGTTGCAACCATGAAAATCACAGGCTTTGAATACCGCACCGTCTCCATCCCGTTTATCCCTGCCATAGAAGAACATTGGCCCATGGAGTATCCGACGACCTTGGTCTGGGTACACACAGATGAAGGGCTAACAGGGTTGGGGGAAAGCAATTCTTTGCACAGCAATATTACAGACCAAGCCGACGCAATCGCTGAAAGATACGTCGGCAAAAACCTTTGGGATATTGACCTGTCGTCCGAGTCATTCACCTTCCAGTCTGCTTTTTACGATTTGGCGGGACAGGCATTGGGCGTGCCAGCACATAAACTCATCGGTGAAAAACATCGGGATCGCGTAGAACTTGCCTATTGGTCGCCACCGATGCCGCCGGAAGTGACAGCAGCAGAGGCGGAACGCGCCGCGAACCTCGGTTTTCGCGTGCATAAACTCAAGGCACGAAAGGCGACTATCGTCGAAACGGCGCGCTTAACGAAAGCGGCGTGCGGACCAGATTTCCAGATTCGCGTCGATCCGAATACAGAATTCGGAGACTTGGAGACCGGACTCCAACTTGCAGAGGAGTTGCTCCCGTATAATATCGAAGTCTACGAAGACCCAATCCGATTTGAGGATTTGTCATGGTATCGCGAGATGCGGGAAAAGGTAAATGTCCCCGTTGCTCGGCACATCGGAGGACCGCAAGAGATATTAAAGAACATCCGGGCAGATGCAGTGGATGCCATCAATACGGCAGGAAACGTCGCTGGATTGCGTAAAAGTGCTGCCGTCGCCGAAGCCGCGGATGTGCCGATCTGGGTGCAGATCTTCGCTTTCGGCTCATGTGTCGCCTCAACCTTCGCTGCACAGATGGCGTGCACAATCCCGAACTGCACCATGCCGATCGACGAACTCCCACACATCCGTGTTGACGATCTCTCCGGCGGTAGTATGGACATCTCTAACGGCGCAATCAACCTGACAGACGCACCCGGATTGGGGATCAGTCTTGATATGGATACCGTTGAACGGTATCGCATCCGTTAGATAGTTTAGGGTTTACGCAACGCCTCGGTATGTGTTACACCACATCGCCATAACGTGAACTGGAGAATAAGAATCAAAAAATCATAGAAATCACTGTTCAACTGGGCACGTCTACTGGGCGGCAGTCGATGGAATCTCTTGTAAAATAGGGATGAGATAACTCCGAATCGTGCAACCATCAACCGTGTCGGTTTCAACTTCCTGTTTCCGCTTTTTCTCAAAAGTATAGCAGGTTTGCAATGGGGAATCAAGGTTATTGTCTGAACCCAGAACAAATTGGTTTGCAATGAAGGCAGCAGATGTGCTAAAATTGCCCTTACTGTAGAGCGACCCCCTGGTTGTAATACACACTGAACTGTGAGTGGAAACCGATAACCACTTCGCGGATCGCTGATGACTGACAGATCCTGTAATTTTGACCTAAGCTGCCCCCTTGTCGCAGCACCTGTTAGGGTGTACATCTTCGATCCGAAAATGGCACGGAATACCCCAATTTTTCGTAAGAATGAAGGATTCTTTATAAAAAATCGTGTTCGTAGCTCTGAAATCATAGCGGCAGCAAGTTGAAGCAATTGTAGCGTTGCTTACGGAGGAGGAAGATGATGAATTACATAGAATTGCCACTCCCACAACCTAAAAAAGAAGAGATTCATAGGCTATTGGCCAACGCTGCCGAGAGTGCCGGTGCCGTGAATAACGACGCTATACTGCGAAGCCTACAAGAGCTCGCTACCGATGATGCGGACATCCAAACGTGCTTTGCAGAAATCGTCATCCTTGTGTTAGAAACCTCACTCAATTCTCCGAACCCTGAAACCGCACTGAACCATTTTTCCCGATTCGCACAAGTCGCGTTCAACCGCAGATGGCTCTATCAACTCCTACGAGATGCCCCGTTCCTTATGCACACAGTCATCTTCGGTTTCGGCGCGTCCACATATCTATCGGAAACCCTCATCCGCAATCCGGAATATTTCTATGACATTATTGACGCGAATGTGATGGATACCGTGAAGACTTCCGAGACAATGTACGAAGAACTTGCGCAATCGCTTTCGCATTTCAATTCGGTGGAACAGAAACTCCGTATCCTTCGTCGCTACAAACGCCGCGAGACGCTCCGCCTCGGCTTACGCGATCTGCTTAAGACGGTAGATGTCAAGACGACGATTTTAGAGCTGAGCAATCTGGCGGAGGCAGCCTTGCAACACTGTTATGAGATCGGACGCGACCAGGTGATGAAACCGAAATTCGGAACACCCCTCAACGAAGACGGCGACGCACCGTGCCATTTCGCGGTTATCGGTATGGGGAAATTAGGCGGCTATGAACTGAACTTCAGCTCCGATATAGACCTTATCTTTGTGTATTCAGACGATGCTAAAACGGATACTGGCAACGAAAATAGCGAATACTTCTCACGCCTCTGCGAATTCATCATCAAAGCGATGAGTGAGATTACACCAGAGGGTTACGTCTTTCGGGTTGACATCCGTTTGCGTCCTGAAAGCAGCGCGGGCGTTATTATTCGTTCGATAGAGAGTTATGAAAGTTACTACGAAGGTTGGGGGGATCTGTGGGAACGCCAAGCGTTAATCAAAGCGCGCCCCGTCGCTGGTGATATGGCATTCGGGGACGAGTTCATCCGTATGATCCATCCGTTTGTGTATCAACGCTATCTGGACGGTGTTACACTCAGCGAGATTAAGTCGGACATCCGGCGCACTAAAGCGCGGATAGAGGAACGACTCGTTGGCGAAGGTGCGAACCTTGAAAAACACGTGAAACTCGGGCCGGGGGCTATCCGTGATATTGAGTTCACCGTGCAGTGTCTCCAGATGATTCACGGTGCCAAGCGGAAAGTGTTATGTTCACACAATACGTTAGAAGCACTCTCCGCGTTGAAAGCGAACAAACTACTTAACCCAGAAGATGCCGACGCGCTCACCACTGCCTATCGATTTTTACGCACCGTTGAGAACGCTATTCAAATTGAAGGAGACCAGCAGCGTTACTCGATTCCTGAGAAAGAGACCGAGGAACGCGAACTCGCGCAACGCGTCGGTTACCAAGACACACCAGAAACCGATGCATTGGTAGCATTTAGAAAAGACTACCACACCCACACCGAAGGTGTGCGCGCCATTTTCGGAAAAATTACTGCAACAACGATCGAATCCGAAAAGGGACTTGACACCAGTCTTCTGCTTTCCGAAGAGGATCCGAAACAGTTAGAGACCTTCTTAAGTGAATTTCGTTTTGAAAACGTACGGGAGGCGCACCGTCTCCTCAAACGGCTTGCGAACGGTGGCGACGGCATCCAATTCTCACCAAGCGTCAGACGTACCTTCTTCAAACTTGCTCCGACGCTCTTAAATGTTTTACGCGATTCTCCGAACCCAGATATGGCACTCCGCTACCTCTCAGCATTTACAGATAAAGTTGGGGCACGCAGCAGCTACTACACGATGTTCACCGAAAAACCGTCAACGCTCGAAGTGCTCACGCGCGTCTGCGGCACGAGTCTCTACCTCGCCGATATGCTGATCGCGAGTCCCGAACTCTTCGATTTACTAACAGTACCTACACTCATAGAACGTTCTAAAACGCTCAGTGAGAAGCAGACAGAGGCGTTACAAATTGTTGCAGAAGCACTAACCGGAAGAACTTTGCCTATGCTGCGGCGGTACAAGAACGACGAGATTTGGCGTATCGCTCTACGGAACATCCTCGGCAATGCGACACTCCCAACGACAACTGAAGAACTCTCCGATTTAGCAGAAGCAGTGCTGCAAGCGATCTATCCCGAAATTGAAGCCGATCTGCGCGAGGCACACGGCACACCGATGAAGCCGGACGGTACACCGGCAACCTTCGCCATCGTTGCAATGGGCAAGTTCGGCGGACGCGAACTGAACTTCAGTTCCGATTTAGATGTGATGTACGTCTACTCAGAAGACGGCGAGACGACTAAAGGTATGCCGAATGTAGAGTTCTTTGCAGCTGTCGGTTTGGCGTTAGTAAATCAACTTGCAGGAAATCAGGGGATGGGTATCTATGAAATTGATCTGCGGCTCCGTCCACATGGAGCAGGCGGGGCAATTGCATTACCCCTGGCGGGGTACCAGCATTATTACGATGCGACAGCGGAGGTCTGGGAACGTCAAGCCTTAACACGCGCACGCGTCGTCGCTGGAGATACAGAAGTACTCGGAAACCAGTTCTTAGAAATTGCCCACGCCTTCTGCTACAGCGATGCCCTAACGCCTGAGGAGATCGCCAAAATTGTGCATACCCGCAAACGGAAGGAGGCGCAAGCCACACGCAGAACCTCCACCCGCCGCAGAGGACGCAGCAAAACACAGACACCGACCGCAAATGTTAAATCCGGATACGGCGGACTTGTCGATATCGAATTCGCCGTGCAAACCCTTCAACTCTTACATGGCAGAGACGCGCCTTCCATCCGCGTCCAAAACACACCCCTCGCGATTGAGAAACTGCATGATCTCGGCGTGCTGACAAAAAAACAGCATGACAGATTCTCGAAGGCGTACCTGTTCCTTCGCCGCGTCGAGAATGCGTTGCGGATTGTCCATGACCGCGCACTCGACGCACTTCCGAAAAACCGAACAGAATTGGCCCAACTGGCACGACGACTCGGATACGTGGAAACTGAAGGCACACCTATTGCAGATGCATTTTTGCAGGATTACGGTAAGTGGACAGAGACGACGCGTACCCTTTTTAATCAGATTCTGGTAGATTGAAAATTAGCCATACCCCCATACATAGTAGGTCGGGGAGAGCACAGCGAAACCTGACAGGACACGTGCCATTTGCAAATTTAACGAAATTATTATTAAATTCGAAAACCCTCAATTCATAAACTTCGCGATAGCACAGAAACGGATAGGAAACACCCATGCTTAACGCACAAAAAACACGCCAATACCTCAAAGATGCCGATTTTGAAACGCTCTTCATTGAAGCACTCGGTTGGGATTATCACACGCAAACCCTCAATATTACAGGAGGCGAA
>RKRO01000429.1 GCA_007571355.1 Candidatus Poribacteria bacterium
ACTTCACACATCATACATCTACTTCAATTACTGGAGAATGACCTCTTCAGGCAGCACGCCAATAGAAAGGAATACGTGCCCCCATTCCTTTTGAGAAAGATTTTTTACCAATTCATCCCAAATGATATCACTTCTGCCTCCCATGGTGTGTCCATTGAATTTTCGACTAACAATGACAATGTGGACATGATCTGCGGAACCGTCAGAAACATCTACAAAATCTTTTGCCTCGCTGAAGTATCCGCCCCTGAGCGTATCATGAATTTTCTGCTTTAATATTTCGCACGCCATTATGTAAATTCTCCCTTACAAGTTATTGTTTATCCAGCGTATAAACCTTTCAATAGAAGTTATGAACTCAGTTGCCTCTCTACGATTTGTCGGTTTGGATGTGTAACGCCAGTTTGGTGTCCATTGGTTGACCTTGTTAAATAGGGATAACATCTCATGATTACGTATTAACCGGTTATAGCCTGGGGTCAATCTCAGCAAATCTTCCAATTGATGAGTAAAAACTGTGCGATGTGTGGGCAATATAGAACGTTGCCGAAGTAGGTCCTCTAATGCATGCAAATTCTGGCAATTGTAGATGTGCATCAATTTCGTTTTCAAGAGACATTCCACCGCGTAGCCCCCCATATACATCGTACCACGCCACCGATCGACATTGAGAAGTGCTTTCGCATCTGCCAAGCGTTGACGACTGGCTTCAGCGAGTTCGCTGATTCCATTGTGTAAATTACGATTCATACAATTTAAGTGCTTTTGGGCTGCCCTTTGCAGGCCGGCCATTGGGTGATCCGAGAGACATAGACACCTTGACCAATGTAAAGACTGAGTGCTGGTGAACATGTCAAACCCTTGTGGTGACTGCCTTCGGACGAAACGATCGCACGGACTTTTTACATGAGCGGACACCTTTGGAAGTATATCATATTTTCTTATCTCTGCCAATCGTAAATTACTCTACAGAAAACACTGTGATTTCACCTCTGCCGATCTGTCGGGCAACCACACTTTGTGCCGGAATTACTAAACTTTCGTATTCAAACGCATCCGTTCTGAAGTTTGCGAATATTTCAACTGCATCGCCGAACTCGGTCCGTTGGACGAGTCTGTCATCACTCAGCCATTCAAAATCCGTCATCGTCTGTCCGCCGATCTGCCGATGGAGCGGCGAAAAGAACGCATAATGCTGTGTGATCCACGCTTTATGTTTTGAAAATTCTTCTATGTTCAGATGATACAACGGCGGCACATTGTAGAGTTGCTCCAAAAGTGCCAACGTGCCGATCGCGTTTTCAAACTTAAGACTACCAGCTCCCCAGTGATGCGTCGTTATCACCGAATCGTGAAACACAATCTGGTAGAGCGGTAACCGAAAACGCGGATCGTAATAGTGATAGAGATAATTCGGTTTGAGCGGCACCTGCTTTACGTGAACCGCCGGACCTTCGGGGGGCCAGTACCCACCGACGTAGTAAGGCGAGGTTTTAGACTTCATATCTGGATCCCCCCATCCGATGACCGGGATCGTCATGCCGTGTGCGAAGTGAAGCGTTGGTGCCGAATACGCAGCACCGCCTTCTGAGCCGATAACCATGTGATGCGTATCCCGAATCCAAGCCATACGCGCCAAACGTGCGTTCATGTCATCTAACTGCGTTGCGGGATGCGATATTGAGTAATCGTCGAAGAGTTCACCGTAAGCGTCACAATCGATGAACCACGTATTGAAGCCTGACGACATCTGTTCGAGGATACCGTTGACGCGGTCTTCAACATAAGGCTGCGCGACCAACGGACTTAAATGATACCCCTTCTTTTTAAATCCGTGACTCTTCGTGCCGTCTGCGTTGACAATCGCACCGGACTCATAAAGTGAGAGATCGAACTGCGCGGTCTCCCATGTATCCTTTTCATTCGGGTGATGGATGCTGTGGTAGGAGTCGTACGGTCCAACCAGATAGCCGAGTGCTTTCGCCTTCGCGACGGCAGTCGGATGCCGGAATCCTTCCTGCCATGAGTCAACCCCGAGCCAGAGGCGATCTAATCCGTTTTCAGCAAATTGCTCCAGCAGCTTCAATGAGAGACCATCCCCCCATTCATCTGGGTGCCGGAGGGTATCCGAAAATACTGCGTAGAACAGAAGGCAGTTGCGTCGATAAAGCCCCGTGAGGGATAGTGTGGATACGTCTCGCGAGCTTAATTGCTCTGCTTCTGGTGTAAGCGGAACCTCTACCCAAAGAGATGAATCGTAAAAATTTTGCTTTTCAAGTTGCTTGCTTATCGCACGAGTCACAACCCGTCGGGCATATTTAGAGGGGTAGTCCGATTGAACAATCTCTTGTAAGACTTTCTGCACTTTGGTATTCAGTTGTGTCCAGATTCTCGTTGCGATCTTATTATCACCCGTCAGCCTTGTTGCAAATGTTTTCCAATCCGTGACATCGTATTCACTTAGAAGTTTACCACCCCATAGGTAGACATGCGCAGCACCGAGTAACTTCTCTGCAGTAGGCGTTTTCTCAATCTTTTCAGCAAAAGAAACGAATTCAGCGTTCTGTTGCAACCAGTGTCGGTACTGTTTTGCAGGTGCGACTGGCGATGCTGCGCCGAGTGAGATACGCAATCCGTATTTTCTTTGTTCCCAATTCGGTTTGAAGGTATGTGATACCTGCATGCCTAGTCCAGAGGATGATGTCTTATTGAACCGGATGTGGTTGTTAAACGGATTGGTTAAAATGTAGGTAAGCGTTCGGTCAGTGAGATCTAATCCCCAAAACGGCATTGAGAGCCCCGCGGTTGTGTTTATCGGTCCCCGTTCGGATAAGAAATTCTGCCATGTCATGTCATTTTGGGGTACATAACTCCCTTCAAAAAGGGGCAGAATATAGGCGCGAAGAGATTGAGAATCTTCAATAACGGGCCACGTTAAACGGAGTGTATCGCTTGTCTGCCTATTGTGAACGAATGCTACGGATAGCGATTCACCTACCAGTTCAAACTGCACGGTGAGGAACCGATCTACAATCCGCCAACTGACGGTATCGTCATCTTGAGAGAAGTCCGCGACATTTCCGAATCCAGGCTGCGCCGCTGAAATAGGCACTGCCGTTTCGGATTCTACAGGGTACGCATTTACGGCGAGGGATTGCGTCGCGATGTCAACTGTCCATACACTGTTGCTAAGCTGGACAGTTTCAGGTGCTGCGCCGCCACTGATAGCAGTCAAAAGAAGTATCCCTACAGATAAAATGTAAAATTGCGATCTGATCAATGGTATTTATCCTTATTCAAAGAGTTGTGAGATTTCACACGAAAACCCTTCAACGACATCTTCACCGGTAAGCGTATCTTCGCGTGTAAGTGTTTTGATATCTGTCTCTGATCGATACACCGTTACCGTTTTTGCCACAGGTTCAACAACCCAAACGAGCTGCGTTCCGGCACTCAGATAGGCGAGAGTCTTTTCAATGACACGAAACTGAGCATCGGTTGGAGAAACGACTTCAACAGCGAGGTCCGGTGGGATGGAGAACGCTTTACGTCTGTCATCTGGGAGTCGTTCTGTTGAAACGAACGCAATATCTGGCATTAGGATTCTGTCGCCAACCTGGAAACCGGTGTCCGATGTATAGATGCGGCCCAATTGATTTGAGCGGATATGTGAGTATAAATACCATTGTATGTTAGAACTAATATCACCGTGCTCTCCTGAAGTCGGTGGTATGAGTATAAGTTCTCCTTTCACATATTCATATCGCTCTAAATCACTTTCAAGGAATTCCTCGAGCGTCATATCAGTTTCTATCGGAGGAGGTGGGCTTACAACTTGTTCCAGATCGGCTTTTAGAATATTCATCAGAATGTCTCCTTTTACCTTGACAATTCTTCCCATAATGCCCGATAAAAATTCATCACGCGCACGGGGGCGGAACTACCGGCGATTTCAGCGAGCGTGTACCCGGAGTAGCCGGACGCTTTCAGTAACGTAAAGAGTTCCCGCCACGGATACTCGCGTCGGTGCAGCTCCGTAATATGGACTAAGCCGATTCTCCCTTTGACGAGATCAAAGTTGTTTTTAATGGTCCCGTTCTCCACTTCACCGAAGTTGGAATTCCAACAGACGTAGACGTTGTCATGGTCAGCAACATCAATAATTGTGCGGATATGTCGGAGCTCGGAGGTGCCGCCACCGTGTACTTCCAACCGAATTTGCACGCCAAGGTCCGCGGCGAATTCGCCGCACTCGCGCAGTGCTAATCCAATCTGTTCGAGCGTTTTCTCGACAGGTACTTCGCTCGGCAGCCCATTCGGACGCACCTTAACGCCGGGTGCACCGACATCTGCTGCGAGTTGAGAATAGACCTTTGTGCCTTCTATATTCTGTCGAACCGCATCCTGATCTACAGAATGATAGTCAAACGCTGAACCCAAACCAGCAATCTCAATAGGGGAATCGTCAAATTGCTTTTTTACTGCTGCGCGTTCGCTTGCGGTGAGTTCGACTTCAACGCCATGGGCATGCGTTGTCCGTAGTTCCACACCTTTGAATCCTGTCTCTACACATTGTTCAATGATCGTGGGAACATCCCAATCTTTCGCCATATTATATGTAACCAAACCAAGTTTCATAAAATCTCCTTATTATTCAAAAAGTTGCGCGACCTGACACGAAAACCCTTCAACGACATCTTCACCCGTGAGCGTGTCGTTACGTGTGAGCAATTTGATGTCTGTTTCCGAACGATAGACTGTCACTGTTTTTGATCCGGGTTCAACCACCCAGACGAGACGGGTTCCCGCGTCCAAATAGGCGAAAGTTTTTTCGATAACACGCCGGAAAACATCGGATGGCGAGACCACCTCCACGGCCAGGTCTGGCGGCACTGGGCATGCTCTGCTCGTATCGTCAGGCAAATGTGCTGTTGCAAGAAAGGCAACGTCCGGTTTCAGGACGCGCTCGCCGACTTGAAAGCCCGTGTCCGGCGTAACCACCGCGCCGAGTCGGTTTTCTTCGACATACGTCCCTAAGCGCAAAAAAACCCTTGCACTGATCAGTCCATGTTCCCATGATGCAGCTGGCATGAGTATGAGTTCTCCCTTTACATATTCATAGTCCTCTAAATCGCTTTCAAGAAATTCTTCAAGTGTCATATCAGTTTCCAGCGGCGCGAGGGACATTGCCGCCTGTTCATATCCATCCTTCAGAATGCCCATCAGAACCTCTCCTATTTCCATGTCGATTATTTTCAATTGTATTACACTGAACTATTTGCTATAATGTTCCTTAAATTACATAGTTAAGGAGAACACCCCCATGGCATACTCACTTGAAGATGAATTTGGTGACATTATCGGCAAAGCCCGACGCGGGCAGAATCTATCCCAAAGCGAAACCGCTACTGCTGCAGGTGTCACAGAAGCAGAACTTGCTCGTATGGAACAGTATACCTTAAAACCGACAGAAACGCAAGTTTTTCGGCTTGCAGAAGTCCTGAATTTGGACGGTACCAAGCTGCTTGATATTGCAACAGAGCAGTGGGAACCTGAACCTCCCCAGGAGATGAGCGCCGCAAACCTTGAGGTTATCACAGTTAGCGCGCCCGTTGGCGGCTGGCCTGTCAATGCTTATCTTTTAATCTGTAAAGCGACCGACGATGCTGCAATTATTGACACCGCGGCACACCCCGATCTCATCTTGGAACAACTCTATGCTCGTAATGTGAATCCGACGGCGATCCTTCTGACGCACGCTCATAGGGACCATACTGATGGATTATCGCAGCTTCAAACCGAAACTGGATGTGACACCTATATTCATAAAAACGAACCCAAACCGCAGAGTAACAGTGCGTTACGTGAAGTCGTCCACGGCGATGTCCTCTCCGTCGGTGAACTGATCATAACCGTTGTTAATACCCCAGGACATACAACCGGTGGGTGCAGTTTCCTGACGCAGAACGTAGCATTTGTCGGCGATGCCATTTTCGCTGGCTCTGTTGGTGGCCCTAATATCTCCTATCAGGATGAAATCGAGAGCGTGCGCGATAACCTACTGTCCCTTCCAGATACGGTAAGGCTATTTCCGGGACATGGTCCTTCCACCACCGTCGGTGAGGAAAAACAACACAACCCATTTTTCTAATTTTAAAACTATGGGCATCTCCGAACCATTTTTCTCCGGTGTCGAAAGACAGATTTTCGGTTAAGTTGATACCACTTTGAAAAAAAAGAGGCCCTATCAATAGCGTGTAGGTGACATCACCTTGCTCTCATACCTATTCCAACGTTTCCTTTCGATCGGTTTATCCCTTTTAGCGGTATCGCTCCTCGTCTTTCTGATGGTGCATCTCATCCCTGGCGATGCCGCTGTCGCTATTTTGGGTGAACGCGCGACCGAAGCTGCATTGATAGAGCTCCGAAAAGAGATGGGGCTCGACAAACCGTTGTATCACCAATACGCCAAATTTTTGTGGGATGCTGTGCACCTCGACTTCGGAGACTCTTTTAAAACAAAGCAACCCGTGATAGCCGAAATCAAACGTTATTTCCCGGCGACAGCTGAATTGACCCTCGCCGCGATGGTATTTTCTATTTTCTTCGGTATCGTTGCGGGTGTCATTGCCGCTATCTTTCGCGGAACATTTTTGGATTATTTCTCCATGTCGGTATCCCTTGCTGGTATCTCTATGCCGATCTTCTGGTTGGGGTTGATGCTAATTCTGCTTTTCTCCTACTTCCTTCCAATACTACCAAGCAGTGGTCGGTTGGATGTTATCTTAGGTTTAGATGTTCAGACGCGCACCGGTTTTTACCTGATGGATACGCTTCTTACAGGTAACTTCATCGCCTTCCGAAGTGCTGTTGCCCATCTCATTCTCCCCGCAATTACGTTAGGCACTATCCCGTTAGCGATTATTGCCCGGATGACCCGCTCCAGTTTGCTTGAAGTGCTAAATCAACCGTATATCACAACGGCTTATGCGAAAGGCTTGCCGCGGTGGAAGGTCATCAGCAAACATGCAATGAAGAACAGTATGGTGCCGGTCTTGACGGTTATCGGTTTAGAATTCGGTTACTTGTTGGGGGGCGCAATTTTAACCGAGCATATTTTCTCGTGGCCCGGACTCGGTTCATGGTTGCGAACCGCTGTTGAGGCGCGCGATGTCCGGGCAGTACAAGGCGGTGTGCTTTTCGTCGCAACCGTCTTTATGCTCGTCAATCTTATCGTGGATATGTTGTATGCCTACTTTGACCCGCGTATCCGAGTGGGAGATGAAACAAAATGAGTGCACCAACAACTGCCACCAGCCAACAACATATCTTTCGGAAACTCTTAAAACACCGTTCCGCCACCATTGGCGCATCCATTATCCTATTTTTTATTGTCATTGCCATCTTCGCGCCACTCATCGCGACACACGACCCAAGACAAGCCAACATCGTTGAACGCCTCCAAGGTGGATCCGCTTTGCACTACCTCGGTACTGATAAAGTGGGACGTGACATTTTTAGTCGGATTGTCTACGGCACCCGTATCTCTTTAAAAGTCGGGTTAGTCGCCATGACCTTTTCTGTCGGTTTTGGCACGTTCTTCGGGGCGATTGCTGGCTATTACGGTGGAAAGCTGGACAACTTAATTATGCGAGTGATGGATATAATGCTTGCAATGCCGAGCATTCTCCTGGCGATGGTTATTGTTACCATTCTCGGTCAGAGCCTCACAAATGCGATTATTGCCGTGTCCATTGTCTATATCCCTCAATATGCTCGTATTTTACGGGCTGCTGTTCTGAAAGTCCGAGAGTTGGATTATGTTACAGCATCAAAAGTGATTGGGGCGAGCGACAGCCGTATCCTCCTTACCACTGTCCTCCCGAACTGTCTTGCACCGTTAATCGTCCAAGCCACTTTAGGCATCGGTGCTGCTATTTTAGATGCCGCAGGGCTCAGTTTCTTAGGGCTTGGCGCGGAGATCGGTGAACCGGAATGGGGCGCGATGCTCAACGAGAATCGAGACCTCATCCGCCGCGCGCCTTTAGCCGTCACCGCTCCAGGTATTGCAATTTTCCTTATTGTCTTGGGCTTTAACCTCCTCGGCGATGCGCTCCGAGATGCGCTTGATCCACAGATAGATTAAAAACAGACGCGTTTAAGTTGAAAACGAAAACGCAATTGACGGACATAACCCATATTTTTTTGACACATCCTATTTTTTGTGGTATAATTGAATGCAAATTTAACCCACTGAGGCTTAGTTCTTTATGAGATATGTTTTCAAGACTCCTTTTTTGAAAATGAGTCTCAATATCACGAGACCAAATCTTCCACAGGGCAAGTATAAACTACTGCCTCTTTTTCTTAACGAAAAACCCCGATTTACCTCCAACATATTTCTCGTTTTTATTGGTATGGTGCTGTGCTTCTTTACCGTCACCGCCGAAGCCGCAACGCGGGAATATTGGACCGCAGCTGAGAAAGTTGAAGGGGACTACGCACCAAGCCGACAAAATCTCATTAGACCAGAGATGGGGTTAGACGTTTGGGGTAAAGCACTTGTGTATGAGAAAGATCGCTATATTCAATATACCGATAACACCTATACTCCGCAAGTCAAACAACCTGTGTGAATGGGTATTCTCGGGATGCAATTGCAGGCTATTACAGCAGGCATGAATACACGCTGGCGAGTCGTGCCAAAGCATTGATAAGATTGCCATACTGTGTATCTGTCGAATAACCTCGAACTTTTTGCTGCTGTGTTTGACAAAATTTATGCTGGTTTTGATCCGGTGTACACCCATTTAGTTTATCCAAGGAGACATAATGTTTAACCACAGATTGCGTTTGTTTAATTACGTTTTGCCAATTTTGCTCTTATTCACCGTCATCGGGACAGTTCACGCTGAAACCCTAACCATCTATTCTGGACGCAGCAAGAGCCTTGTTGAGCCGATTATCAAGCAGTTTGAAAAAGAGACCAGCATCCAAGTGAAGGTGAGTTACGCCAATACGACACAGTTAGCCGCCACGCTCTTAACAGAAGGCGACAAAAGCCCCGCTGCCCTCTTTTGGGCACAAGACGCTGGTGCGCTCGGTGCTGTGAGTAGAAAAGCGATGTTTGAAAAACTGCCAGAATCTATACTTGCCAAAGTTCCTTCGGACTTTCGCGATGCCGATGGTTTCTGGGTAGCGACAAGCGGTAGAGCGCGGGTTCTCGCCTACTCACCTGAACGCGTTAAAATGGAAGAACTCCCGCAAAGCGTTTTCGAGTTAACACAACCGATGTGGAAAGGTAGAGTCGGTTGGGCACCAACGAACGCGTCGTTCCAAGCCTTTGTTACTTTTCTTCGTGTGCAAGTCGGTGAAGAAAAAACCGAGGAATGGTTACACGGCATGAAAGCAAACGGCGTGAAAAAATACGCTAAAAACACACCCATCATAGAGGCACTCGCCGCAGGCGAAATCGATCTCGGTTTACCGAACCACTACTACCTCCTCCGTTTCAAAAAAGGGAACTCCAGTTTTCCAGTAGCACAAACCTTCTTCAAGGCAGATGATCCGGGCAACCTCGTTAACGTTGCTGGTATCGGACTGCTGAAGAATAGCGAAAACAAAGCTGCGGCTTTGAGGTTAGTGGAATTTTTGCTATCCACTAAAGCACAGCAGTACTTTACCAGTGATGTGTTTGAGTACCCTGTTATCGAGGGGGTAATCCCAAACGCGAACCTGTTACCGTTATCCGAGTTACTTCAACTCGCGCCAACATTCAACCTCAATGATATGGACGACCTTGACGGTACAGTTGATTTATTGCGACGCGTCGAAATTCTATAGAAGTGGTGAACCTCACTTGGAAGCTTGAGGCTAAAGAATTTGGATGCAAAAGGCAAAAACAGTTCGTTTACACCGTTATTTCTCTATTTCTGCTGGCGTGGCAGGCATTCCGATTGTCCTTGTCGGCATTGGCGGCCTTATCCCGTTAGTTTACTTACTTACCAAGGCGTTTTCAGCGGAAGCCACTGCGCTTGTGGAGATTGTCTTCCGCTGGCGAAATGCAAGACTTTTCCTGAATACGCTGCTGCTTACTGCGGGTGTACTAGCTCTTGATCTACTCATAGCAACTCCCGCGGCGTGGTTAACAAGTCGGGTAAACTTAAAGGGTAAAGGTTACTTTACGGTGCTGTGTGCGCTACCGCTCGCTATTCCGGGCTATGTGATGGCATACGCATTATTGGCACTCGGCGGAAATACCGGGATTGTTGCCCAATTATTTGGCACGAGTATTCCGCGCCTCGGTGGTTACTGGGGCGCGCTCCTCGCGCTCAGTGCCTATACGAGTCCTTATCTCTTTCTGAATCTGCGCACCGCCTTGTTAGGACTCGATCCAAGCCTCGAAGAATCCGCTCGGAGTCTCGGCTATCAGTATTATGAAACTTTCTTCCGTGTCATCCTCCCGCAACTCCGTCCTGCTTTCTATGCAAGCGGACTTATTATTAGTTTACATGTGCTTGGCGACTTTGGCGTTGTGTCATTGATGCGCTATGAAACTTTTAGTTATGCACTTTACACAGAATACACGTTCTCCTTTGATCATATCTATGCGGCGTGGCTCGCCTTGATGCTTCTTGCCTTTACAGGATGCCTACTCTACCTTGAAGCGAAGCTGCTAAATAAGGTAGTCCTCCATCGCGCTGGACGCGGTAGCTCCCGGCAAGCGTCGCAGGTTCAACTCGGTGCGTGGCACAACCCTGCCTATATTTACCTCAGTTTGCTGACATTTGTAACAGTGGTCGTTCCAGTTGGAGCCATCCTGCTTTGGATGTTCAGAGGGTTTAATACATCCGCTCTGGAAAGTCTTTCAGAAGCTCTCGTTGGTTCGCTGTCGATTGCAATACCTGTGGGAATTTTGTGTGCGCTCCTTGCGGTGCCATTCGCCTATGTAGATGTTCGCTATCCCTCACAGACTTCAAAGGCGTTGGCGCGTGTTGCCTACATTGTTTATGCCATACCCCCGCTTGCATTCGCACTTTCCCTCATCCTTTTTGTTTTAAATGTTGTGCCTTTTATCTATAAAAGGCTTCTTGTGTTAATTGCGGCGTGTGCTTTGCATTTCTTAGCAGAAGCGATTGGGCCGGTACGAAGTTCACTCTACCAAGTTTCTCCAAATTTAGAAGAAGCGGCTCGCTCTCTCGGCTATTCCCGCGTACAGGCGTTCTTTAGAACCCTCTTTCCTGTTTTGGTACGTGGTATGCTTACCGCAACTGCCCTGGTTTTTTTAGCAACAATGAAGGAACTTCCGCTCACCTTCCTTTTATCTCCTGCTGGATATGAAACGCTTGCCCTCAACGTCTGGAGTTACACAACGGAAGCCATGTTTGCCGAAGCAACACCCTACGCGCTCGCGATACTGATCTTTTCTGCGGTGTTTGTAGGTATCCTGATATATCGGGACGAAACACCCGGAAGTAGATAAACATCTTGCCTTATTTCCTGATAGCGAAGACTGTATGTGAAGCGATATCTAACTGTAGCAACCCATTTGTTATCAGGTATATAGACAATTTTCTAACAATTTCGCCACATACTTGTCAAATTATGATAGACTACATATAAATTTTCAATTAGCAAACGGTAAAGCAAATTTGAATGAACACACTATTTGATTTTTTAACACTACCTCCACTTGTAACACTTGGCGCTGATGCTCTGAGGCTGTTACTTTCGTTTGCACTTGGTATTTTCATCGTTAACATCTATCAGTGGACGCACAGCGGTATTCCGCAAAAATCTTTTACCGATACGCTCATTATTCTATGCATGCTGATTTCAGTTGTGATGGTAATCATCGGTGATAGCATCGCGCGTGCGTTTAGTTTAGTCGGCGCGCTATCTATTATTCGGTTTCGTACTGCTATTCAAGACCCGCGCGACATCGGTTTCGTTTTTTATGCTTTGGCTGTCGGTATGGCTGTCGGTGCCGGAAATCCGTCCGTTGCTATTTTGGCGACCTTTCTTATCGGTATTATTATCCTTGCTATCTACCATTGGCATCTACGTTTTGGTAACAACAACGAATTTAGTTTAGAATTCTGTCTTCCACCCGACCAGAATGCCGAAACCATTTATCGCTCTGTTTTCAGTAAACATCTCGTTTATGAAAATTTACTCGAAAAACGGATAAAAAAATCGCAGCTAGTTGCGTTGACGTTTCGAGTGAAATTGGCGAATCCGCAGGAATGGCTCACTTTTTTTAATGAACTTTCAAGCATTGAAAATGTCACAGAAGTAAAAATGGATAAAAAGTGACACAATAAGTTCGGCAAATCCGAACTTCGCGATCCCAAACCTATCTAAGATTGAAAAGGAGAACACAATATAATGAAATATTTTAGATTAATAGCAGTTTTTACGCTTATTATCACCAGTTGGATAATAATGCCTGCCGATGCCGAAGACAACCAAAACAGTAAGAAACCGGTAAAACTCTCAGACGAACAGAAACGGTTCGATCTCAATAACGATGGTACACTGAGTCCTGAAGAAGATGAACTCATGCTTCGAGTTACGGGTTTAGAGGCGTTCACAGGGGACAAATTAAACCGAGAGGAAATTGAGCGGATGGGGCGCAATGTACAACCTGATAGGGGT
>RKRO01000436.1 GCA_007571355.1 Candidatus Poribacteria bacterium
AGTTGTACCTGATGGGAGATCACGACTCTGATGATAGATTTTGGGATAACTCGCTTGATGTCAGCAAGGCAAACTATAATGGGCATGTCGGCAGCACAACGGCTGTTGGGACGTATCCTATGAACGGATATGGCCTATCCGATATGACAGGCAATGTCTGGGAATGGTGTCTTGATGAATACGATGCCGACTTTTATTCTTCTTCTCCGCGTGAAAATCCTATTGCCGGTGGAACTGTGGCTGATATTGTATCCGATTTTATGAATGTTAAAAGTGTTCGCGTGTTGCGCGGGGGTTCTTGGGCAAGCCCTGCTAAGTTTGTGCGGGTTTCTGATCGGACAAGGTTCTCACCCACAAACACCAACAAGGCTCGTGGCTTCCGTTGCGTTAAGTCCGCAGTCCCTTAAACTTGTCGCAGACCCTGTTCGGGTGTGCATCTTTGCACCGAAAATGAATGATTCTCGATAAAAAATGGAGGATTTTCGGCTAAGTGCTGAGAGGGTACATCACCCCGATCCATTGTAGGTCGGGTAGAGCGCAGCGAAACCCGACAGGCCCCTTGCCGTTTGCAAATCTAACGAAATCATTATTATCGTAAAGCCCGTAAGAATTGAAACACATCACGTCGAAGCAATGCCCCTCTGATTCCTCCTTGATAAAGGGAGGTAGGGGGTTGTCTACGGACAAATGTGCATTTATTTTCGGATGTTACGATAAATACTAAACTTTGAACAATTTTGTTTCCACGTCACAGATACGGCATAGCCTCTCAGAACACATAGCACGCCGCTGGCGTGCAAGAAGGGACAATGCCATTTGCTATAGACATAGCACGCCGCTGGCGTGCGGTCTTTTTGAGCGGGGTCGCTTTAATAAGGATTTCGCGCCATTTCCAAAACGCGAGTCCCTGCATGCCTAAGCTGAAGCCTAAAATGGAATATATCATCACTTAGCCGAAAATCCTTGATACAAGACACCTCCGATGAACGCAAGAAAATAGATAGGAGAATCACGATGTCATATTCAGATTATACACCTGAAACTATTGTTGCCCGCGGCGATGCCATATATCAGCAACGGCGGAGAGAAGTTGAGCCGCATCATAATGGAAAATTTTGGGTGGTTGATATTGACACGGGTGATTATGAAATTGACGATAAAGACTTTGTCGCTGCTTCTCGACTCCGTGCGAAACACCCCAATCCCGTGATTTACTGCACGCGAATCGGGTGTCTCACGGCAAATCCACTCGGTTTTAGGCTTTCAGTCCTTACAGACTATCCCTCCGGAACCGTCACCGCTCGTGGCGAGGCAATATACCAAAAACTTCAGAACGAAGTTGAGCGGCACCACAATGGAGAATTCTTAGTGATTGACATTCAGACAGAGGATTATGAAATTGATGTTCGGAGTACAGCAGCTATCAATCGCCTTCTTTCAAAGCATCCTGATGCTGTGATTTATCTTGTACGAATCGGACATCAGGCAGCGTATCAACTCGGCTCTGGGGGGACTTACGGAACTCTGAAAAAATAGATGGAGACATGCCAAATCTCTAAATGATCACAGGAAGAATTGTTAACAATCAAGAAGCAGTTATTGAATTGGAAGTAAGTGGCGCAGGGCATCCACAGAAAGTTGAAGTGGCCGTTGATACTGGCTTTACAGGGGAGTTAATGCTACCGGGCGATTTGATCGATATTCTGGGATTTCCGCGAATTGGCGAACTTCCAATAATTCTCGGTGATGGAAACTGGGTAACCCTAGATCTATATCTTGGGGTAATAGTATGGCACGCGGAAAAACGCATCGTGCAGGTACTAAGGGCAGATGATGGTAAGGCGTTAGTCGGCATGTCCCTTCTCTATGGAAATCGTTTGATATTAGACATTGTAACAGATGGCGAAGTAACAATTGAGACTTTACCATAGGGCATTCATAGCACTATATTGGGATCCGGAGTCCTTATTACTGTCACTTTTTGGGTAAAAAAATGACTGAGCAAACCCTTCTTCAACAACTTACAGACTTCTGCCGATGGCTCCGACAAATGGACATCAACGTGACGACAACCAACCAACTCAGTTGGTGCAAAAGCGTTGCACTGATCGACATCAGTGAACGGGAAACGTTTTATCATACAGCACGGACGAACCTTATCACGCAGGAAGCAGACCTGAAAACATTTGATACTGCTTTCAACCTATTTTGGCGGTACCCGCGCACGGAATTTGAGGCAGTCGATACAAAAAACGAAACACCCGAACCCGCCAGTCTTCAAGACCTCTCCGATGCTACTGACCAACAAGACATGATAGAACAATGGTTAGATGCCAAGACAGAAGACGATGAGGAAGAAGGAGAAGAAGACGATCCGCTCGCTTATAGTGTAGCGGAAGTCCTAACCCGAAAGGACTTCAGCGAGTTCACAACAGAAGATATGGAGAAAGCACGGGAGATCGTCGCGAAATTGGCAGCGGTGTTGGCAACAAAGTTGAGTCGACGGAAAGTTGTCGGCAAAAAGGGCAAAACTATTGATTTTCGCAGGAGCTGGCGGAAAAGTCTCGCCCACGGCGGGGAACCACTTGAATTAATTCGGAAACAGCAAAAAATCAAAAAAACAAAGATCCTACTCCTCTGTGATGTGAGCGGCTCTATGGACTGCTACGCCAAGTTCCTTATCCAATTCATCTACGGCATGCAACAGGAACTGAGAGAAGTAGCGGTCGCAGTCTTCAGCACGCACCTGACCGACATCACCGGACTCCTCCGACGGAAAGGATTGGCAGAAGGCTTGAACGAAGTGGCGAATGTTGTACCAGACTGGTCGGGTGGGACAAAGATAGGTGAAAGTCTACTGGAATTCTATCGGCAGTTCGCGCCGTCTTTTTCGGCGTATCGTACTGTCGTCATCCTCATTAGTGACGGTTGGGATCGCGGCGATGTAGATGTGCTGCGGCATTCTATGGAGATGATCCACCGGCATGCCTACCGATTAATCTGGCTTAATCCACTACTCGGTAGCGACGGCTATCAACCGATCTGCCGAGGTATCCGCACAGCGTTGCCTTATGTAGACTATTTCCTGCCTGCACACAATCTGGAGAGTTTAACACAATTAACAAAAGTATTGATCCCACTCTGGTCAAGATAAAATATAGTAAAGTCCATAATTAAAGAGACATTTCAGGGATTGCGGAGCCCTCCCCTTGTAGGGGGTTTTTGATAGGGTGTTTCTTCAAGGTTGCCTCGCCCGCTGTCGCGTGTCTCATTAATTTTGAAAACCACTATAAACAAGGAATTCTAACTATGCAAGTCCACGCGGCGGTGATGCTCGAACCGGGGCAGATAGAAATCCGCGAATTTGAGAAACCGACACCTACAGACGACGCACTCCTATTACAAGTAGATCAGGTTGGCATCTGTGGCAGCGATAAACACATGTATCTTGGACACACCGCCCTCAATTTTCCGGTCATCCCAGGACATGAGGTTGTCGGGACAGTTGCGGAGATCGGCAAAAATGCGAATCAGGTGATGAATGTGATGGGCGGCCCCATCAAAGCCGGTGACCGTGTGACGGTGGTACCGGGTTCAAAAAACTGTGGCAGATGCTACTACTGCTTGCACGTACCCGGTCGTCCGACTTTGTGTTCTGGGCGAACCATTTACGGCTTTAGCAACAGCGAGATGCCGCCGTATTTGAACGGCGAATTCGCAGAGTATACCTATATCCACGGTAACTCTTGGGTTTACAAGATACCCGACAGTATTCCTGAAGAGATTCGCGTATTGACAGAACCAGTAGCCGTTGCGACGCGCGCCGTTGAACGCGCCTGTGCTCCCGGATTGCCTCAAATCGGAGATGGATATAGCATCGGAAGCAGGGTCGCAGTCCTCGGATGTGGACCGATCGGTCTCCTTGTCGTCGCCGTGTTACGCGATAGCGGCGCCGGTACGATCATCGCCACCGATCTCGTCGAGAGTCGGTTGGATATGGCAAAGCAGATGGGCGCGGATGTGGTTATCAATGTTGGAGACACAACACCTGAAGAACGGGTTGAACAGATTCAGGAACTCACAAACGGTGTCGGCGTAGACATTGCAATTGAGTGTGCTGGATTGCCGGTTGTTTTCGCCGAAGCATTGGATGTGGTACGGCGCGGCGGGAAAGTCATTGAAGTCGGACATTACACAGATTCCGGAGATACACGCGTACGGCCGCACCAAATTTGTAACAAAGATCTCGATGTCTGTGGCGTATGGGCATACCCGCAAATCCAGTTTCAGACAGCGTTAGACTTCCTTCAAATTACACGCGCACCGCTGCAGGAATTAATTACGCACCATCTGCCGTTGCACCAACTAGAAAAAGGTATTGATATGCTTGGACAAGAAGGCGTTTACAAAGTCGTCATTGAGCCACAGGCGTAGTAAAATAAAGTATCCAGGAGGCGGAAAGATAAAACCGCTTTAATTCAACTATGGCAAGCTCTATTCCGTTTGAAAAACGCGCGTAACTCCACAAAGCCTCAGGTGTTTTAAAACTAACAATAGCACAAAAGGAGAGACGTTAATATGAAAAACCACAAAAGCGTCTTCATGGTAATCTGTTGTTGTATCCTGCTGAACTTCGTTATTGGGATTAGAGGAAGTCCTGCTGCAGATACCAGTGTTTCCATTGCCAATAACGCTGGCGTACCAGAAGGCCCACCGATCTACAAAACTATTGAGGGCGCAAAAACCTATATTGTCCAACACCAAAACCGAGATGGCGGTTGGCCCTTAGTCCCCGGTGGAGATAGTAACGTTGAGAGTACAGCATTTGCAATTTGGGCACTGATTGAAACTGGATGGGGTACCGGTTCACGAGTGATCCGAACTGGAGTCGCGTATCTACGAAACACGCAATCGGAAGATGGCAGTTGGAACGATAACACCGCACACACCATCTTTGCCCTCCTCGCTTTAACCGAAGCGGAAACGGACCCAGATGCCCGGTTTAAAGGTCTCCGTTGGCTGCGGAAAGTCCAAAACCCCAACGGCAGTTGGGGTAGAAGTGAACGCAGCCCCAGCAATCCGCTTTATACGGCTGCTGTTCTCGCCGGATTCAACAGACTCGGACTCAAATTTGAACGCGATTTTGAGGACGGAACGGACGACATACCTTGGCTCTCCAAAGGAACTGTGTGGCTGTCGGGATACATTAATTACGACGGTGGTTGGGCGTTACAACGCGGTATGCAGTCCGATGTCTTTCTAACGGCTTGGGTGATGCAAGGTCTGGAACCCGTTTTCGACATTAACCCGCAAGTCGCCTGGCTAAAGCAGCTGCAAAATAGAGACGGCGGATTCGGAAGATACAAAAATAGTCCCAGCGACCCGGAAATCACTGCAATTGCAATTATGGCACTCGCTGCAGGAAACGATCCGTTCAATACGCGACGTGTCGCCATCAGTTACCTAACAAACGCGCGGCAAAAAGATGGCAGCTTCGTCAGTAATACACCGATGGAACTAAAGGCACCAACGGCGAATCTGCAGTCTACGTGTTTCGTCCTGATTTCGATACACGCCAAAACGCCAGATGAACTGGCGATAGAGTGACGACACGACTACCGCCGTTCGTCAGCACCCCCAGTGCCACGCCATATCACGGCACCCGGCATAACATAGTGCTCACCTTTGGTGAGTTGAGCGACTTGCCGCTGGAAGTTATCGCCAAACGACCCAGTCTGCATAGAAGTAACGCCGCCGATGACATAAACCTTTGCCCGCGCGCCACGGCACACCGAAATCGCTTTGCCTGCAGTATACCCTTTTGCGGTGCGTTTGCTCGTTGCTTCATCAGTGACAATGATAAGAACGAGGTCGCGATCCGGTGCCGTCCGAAGTTTCGGTACACCTTCAATAACAGCATCAAGCAGATGCTCATCCCCCGTTTTAGGAAGCCGAAACATCGTCTTTACCTGCTCAGGTTCCAACGGCGGCTTGGTAACAACAACAGTACTTTCGCCGCCACCAACAGCCGCCCAAAATCGGATAATCCCAAATCGGTAATCCAATCCTGCTGCTGTAAACACAGCGACCATCTGATCTAAGCCATCACATGCAGGCTCCGTCTTAGTCTGCATGCTCAGACTATAATCGAAAATAAAAACGACATCTACCTTCTCCGGTTTACTTGCCACCAAATTTTCAGCAATATGCCTAAACAATCCATCCACCCGAAGCAGTGCCTTGTCAACGATTGTGCCGCCGCTCTCAATGCGTTGGGCATCTATCCGCCGTTGCCCTGAATCAATCGGATACCATTTGCCGTTTGTTCGGTCAGCGAGTTCCGCCTGGACCCTTTCGCTCATACCGATAATATTGAGTTGTACGTTGTGCTGATGGCAGCGGTCAATTATCTGCTCACTAATCCTCTCTTTCGCATCGGCCTCTGTCCATAAGGTTCGCATCCGCGCATTAGTGAGAACAACAAATTGCGTCGCCACCGCTTCACGGAAATCTAATTCGTTCAAACCTTCTATCAAAGCATCAAGTCCATACCCAGAGGCCGTAACGTTGTCAGCAGCAAGCCGTATCTCTCGCAAAGCGTTTTCAATACCGATATAGTCAAACGTCCACTGATGCAAGGTCTGTTTCGGTTCTCCATTGACCGATTGGAAACTGATGAGTGCAAACCGATAGTCTATCGTTTTCGGCTCCATAACAGCGAGCATATCAACGAGTCGCTTCTCAAGGTCTATGAGTACTCCTGACATCTGTCTGCTGCCATCAACGACGAACACAATATCTACTGTCGGGTTTTCGGCGTGTTGTGTTGCGCGTTGTGCAATGTCTTTAAGGCTTGCCCCTATATCTGCCTTGACGATGTCCTGTTTTTTCGCGCTCGGGTCCACAAGGACCCTATTACGCGTTCGTCGCGGTGGACGAATCTGCGCCGATGCTTGCAGGGCACCTATTAACACACATATTGCACACAGGCCACATATCCAGATTTTTCGGCTCAGTTTACAAACCAAAGCCTGCCTAACAAAAGTCATGAAGTTTCCAATCAAAATTCAATGAGCAGCTGCGGCACGATCACCGCGCTTCGTGTCGGTTTTTCAATATTATTCACCTGATACACCAAACGTGCCAGGGCACCTTCCGTAAAATGCCACGTTAATGCGCCGCCGAGTGTTGTCCACAATCGCGCTTCACGTGTCCGGTTAAAATCAAATGTATTATACTGCTCGGTGTCTGGATTCCATGCATCATATTTTAGCCGGACATCTACGGTTTCTGTCAAGGGGATTTCCACATGCAGATAGTACCCCTCTACTGTCGCCGTCTGTTTCCCTTCCATCGGCGTTTGCGCATATTTTAAGAGTTGTGTATCCGCACCACGGACCCACTCAGCGGCGAGATCAAGTCGCCAAATCTTGAACTTTGTAGACAAACCGACTCGACGTTTGTAGCTTAACGTAGACGGATCCACGTCCCCATTGTTAGGATTGAAAGGGTAACTATTGCCATCAAAGTAAGAACCGCCAAGCCAAATCCGTTTACCGAGCAGCGAAAGCGTACCGTTGACATGTAGAAACACCGGCGGACTGTTGTTACGGATCGGTACCAAGACACCGCCCCCGCTCCCGTGTGGGCCGATCCGGATGCCAGATTCCACAGTACCCTCCACGACAGTGCGCAGCGAATCTGGTCCGTCTGCAAGCGATAACACGTAAGCGATGGGTCCAAAATAACCGTTGAGTTGAACCCCACGATCAGAAATAAAACCAATGTTTTTTCGTACAAGATTGTAGAGCGGATTTGCGGCGGCATCCGACTTTGTATCAATACCAAAAGCGTGACGGAACCGTCCAATCTTCAACGATGCACCTCTCGGTAACAACGGTAACCCTGTTAGAATCGCGTAAATAAACCCGTGATCGTCAGCTACCTGTGTACCAAGCGGCGATGTCATCAGCAGTTGTTCACCCAATAAACTCACATGCTCACCAACACTCGTTGTTGCTACCAATTCAGCCACGTGAATAAGCGTTGTCCCGGTATCCCAGTTGCGACCATCCGGCACTAAATCTGTCCCGCGCGTGATGCGACGGACATCTAAAGCGCCCCCAAATATGAGATTTCCGAACGCGCCGCCGAGCAACTCAGAACTCTCCGTTTCCGCTGTTTCCCCTATCCCATCAAAACTGAAAACACTATCCTCGTCAGAAATTAATGTCTCTTCCGATTCCGAGGTAGCCTCTACAGACTCGGTATTTTCCGGTGTACTGGCAGCATCACCCGGATAGGCACGGGCAAGGAGTTCAGCAATATTGCTAAACCCATCTCGGTCAGAGTCCATCTCTTCAATCCGCGTGAACGTTGATAGATTCATCCCATTGCTTAGAAATGCCCGACCGTACGGGTTCGGTGAGTCGCCGCCCTTTTTTGAAGCATGACAGACATTGCAACCACCCGCCCATCCATATTTGGCGCGGAACAACTTGTAGAACGCCGGCAGTGCCGATACAGACTGTCCGGCGGCTACTGTCCAAAAGAGAAGCATCAAGCAGAAAAGTAAAGTTTTACGCATTATAAATTCCATTTAACAACGGGCATAAATAGGGCAAGAAGAACTGCCCTATAAAATGTCTACGATTAATATGTGTCAAGATCAATTTCTTCTGGACTAAATCGCAGGTGTGCCTGATCGACTAATTCAACAATAGCATCCCACTGCTTGCGCGTCTCCGCAGAAACGCCTTCTTTTTCAAGAGCGTCAGCAAATTTAAGAAGCGTGTCACTAAATTTGTCTTGCAGATAGACATACTCCTCCATCTGATCTGCGTTCTTTGGCGGCTCAAAATTTAAGATAGCCTTTGCATATTTAGCGAGTCGCTTCGATGCTGCAACGGCATCGGACTTGTCCCCTTTGTCGTCAAAATAATCAAGGACGATGAAATAGTCATCTATCATCAACATCATGAGAGCTTTCAAGTCCTCGACCTCAGGCATCTCCTCTGGCACGTCAGGTGCTGGTGTTTTCGTTTCCGGTGCGGGTTTCGGTTTCCGCTTGAGGAAGAGAGCATAACTCATCACCAACGTCTTTTTGGGAAGTAAGGCGACGGCAGTTGAAGCCGCTTCATGTTCGCCGACAGCTTCAACGTCCTCTCCAACCTTAAAAGCGTCGTCTATACCCATACCGATAAATTGCTTTAGGAACGCCTCTCCTGCAATAGCACCTGTCTCTTTGTGATCATAGACAGCGACTTTCACGATTTTTCCCTGCATATTCAAGCCAACAGCACCATCAATAACACCGAGTGGTCCCTTTACATCAACAAACAGGACCAAACCCATCGGCCTATTTTTCTCATTAATTGGAAGGTAAAAAATCGGTTTCATGTCTTCCGGTCCGAGCTTAGCACCCAATTCTTTTTCAATTGCCGCAATTTTATCGGGCGTCAGTACAGCACTCTTCTGAACGAATTTCTTTGCTTTCGGGAAAATAGATGCCAGTTTCTGTCCCGGAAATTCTGTTTCGTGTGCATAACCAATCAGTGGCGGACTGACCATTAAAAACACGAGCGCTAACAGAATATTGGTCTGAATCTGACGGTAGAATTTGGCTAACATTTTTAGTCTCCTCATTATGCAGATGTCCGTTGTCGCAATAGATGGATCGCGACAACGGATCCTCCTTAGTTTTCAACTTCAACCATGAAACTGGGCCACAGAATTTGGTCAGCATGTTTAAGCTGTCCAAAAATCTGATAGAGTCCAGCTTCAGGGAAAGTTGTCATGAGCATCACAGTGGGACCGAACTTCTCCGGCGTAGTTCCTTGATGTTGATGGCCAGTTGCGGGTTCTTTTTCCATTTTATGTCCGGTGTGCGGATCTTTCATCATCTTGTTGGCATTCGCATTCCCTGGGACTGTCCCATGCGTATGCACAACACCGTCCAACCGTGTGCTGACGATAGCAAAATGCATGGGAGCATCCAGAAATGGCACGAGATCCGTGAGCGATTTTCCATCCCGTGAGAAGTGATAGGTAATGTGAACCATCTCACCTGCTTTAATCCGTTCTGGTGCCACCATCTTTGCGTGGTATACAGACGCGTCCCTTGCATCGGTCAGCGAAACAGCTTTTGTATATCTATCCCCACCTTCATCAGTATAACCGAAAACGGCTTTTTCACGGCGAAAATCTTGCACCATGTCAGCCATTTTCGCTTCACCCCCAACGTCTACATATACATATTTGGCGAATTCGGCATCCGCGGTCATTACATCAACAGCAAGGATGTACCTACCGGCTGCCGGGAACGTAAAGTGAACCGTATACATGCCCGCCAACTCCGCCAGAATATCTCGCGATTCAAAATCTTCAGGATGAATATGCCCGATAATTTGCAAGTTCTCACTGATGATGAGGACATGCAGAACACGCGCATGATGCACCATGAGATCCGTAACCGGTTCACCTGATCCATCAGTGAGATGAAAGGTAAGCACTGCAGGTGCACCTGCCGAAATAGTCTGCGGATCCGTGTGCAGTGCGACATTAAGGGGCGGAGTATTATGCGCCTTGCGGGCATTGTGCCCGCCATGCTCCTGAGTAACACCTATTTGAAAAAACAAGAGAATAAAGACTATTGCAACAGTGCAATACTGACAAATCACTCTCACAATAGGGCGAAAAACCGAAAAAAAACGGGAATTCTGGGATTGCATTGTTATACCTCCATCAAATCAAAACACATAGGATGTCGTTAAAGAAACCAAATTGCCGAATTCAATCACATCGCTGCTATCGAAAAGGGTTTCTTGCGTCAACGGGAACATGACATTGGCAGCTACGGAAATACCTTCCAGCGTCGCCAAAGACATACCGAATGCCGCCATGCTGTAACGCAAACCGGTATTGATATCGCGATCTCCAGCCCAAGCAGCAGCAGATTGATAAAAACCAAGATAGTTCCCGCTAAATGAGAGCCAATCGAAAAGACGATATGTAAAGCCTGTTGTCCAACCTAACTCCGCGGAGCCTCGATACGTCTTGCTGTTTTCGTAGAATGGCAACATGCCGCGCGCAGATACAGTCATCGTTAAGCCTCGGTAAAGCGGCAAATTGTACTGCAAATTGGCTATCGGGTTAAATGTACCCGTACCGAATTGAATATGGAGGTGTTCAATGCCAGCATCCCCAAGTTCCCAAGGGTTTTCCTCGGTTTTGCCGATCGGAATTGTCGTGCCTAATCGCGTAGATAGGACGTCATCGGTTTTAAAGAACCCGCGAATTCTATATCCCAAAAACAGATCCATATCCGAGAATCCAGTATAGGTCTCATTTCGGTGATGGATGTCTCGGCTCCGTAAGATGGCTTGTTTCTCTTCAGAACTCACCGGATCAATCCATTCAATGCTCGCTTCTTGGTCTCGGACAGCATACGGAACAGTCGCTTGTAGTGACCATCGATCGCTCAGCAGATACTGTAAACCGACATCAATCCGATAGGTACTCAATGCTACGTGGTGCCGATGCAAAGGAGCATCCACAACCTCGCCTGTTGATGACAGGCCTCTGGATTCAAGATGACCACCTTTTGCGTTAGGGGATACTAACATATTGACATTGACGCGAAACTGATCTATCTCTTTTGAAGCCAAACTGACTTCGTTCATCATACCGCTCGGCGGTAAGACCGGATTGCTTCACGCAGGACAACTCTCTTGTGCAAATCCGAAAGAGATGAAAAAATAATTAAACAGCATCGGAAATAAAAACAAGTACTTTTTCATAGTTTGTAACCTTCCAAAATATAAGGTACCGCGGCGAGACACAAGCAATATCCCGCGCGACAGATTTATTGGTAATTTCATAGTGGCGCAGACCTTTAGAAAAAGAACGCCCCAAAAAAACAAAATATCTAAAAATGTTGAAAATAAAGAATAGCTGTGTACTTAGAGAATGCCTTGTGGAATTCATCTAATGCTAAATAGCTGGGGGCCCGCGGTGCGTCAGGGAGTGATCAGAAAAAAGCGTGAAAATTAAGAGTATGGGATGAACCGTATTGAACGATTCCTGTGGAGTAGGGGGTAAAGTCGTCGAAATAGGAAGAACTGAAACGATAGACTGTCCAACCGATTCTCGGGATTCAGCAGTGTTGGGTCTATCGTCAGGAAAAACAAACGCTACAGGCGTTGCGCAGCACGTTTTATCACCATCTGATGAATTTTCGGTGTTCCCTGCAGTGTCTGTTTGGGTGCCTTGGCAGCAGGTTGCGCGGGTTTCAGTATCTAGCGGCGTGGCGTGGCACAACTTTTGTTCAAAAGCCGCACATAGGAGTGGACACACCGAATAGACGTACAATAGCCCTACGAGTAAGATAAGAACCTGCCGATGTTTTTGAAACATTGCTCAAAAGACTCCGTTGCTTCGTCAAAAAATGGAAACCAAACAAATACTTTAGTGTATTATACACCAAAATCGCAAAAAGTTGCAAGAAAATTTTAGAACTTATGTTGCCTTTTAAGGCAGAATGATATATACTATTGACAAACTGCATGCTAAAACGAACATTATGGGGTGTCGCGCTCCACTTTTCATAATAACAGCAACGGAGGAAAATCTCATGA
>RKRO01000154.1 GCA_007571355.1 Candidatus Poribacteria bacterium
GATTTGGTTCACCGGACTCTCCGGCTCAGGGAAATCAACATTGGCGAATGCCGTTGAACATATATTACATCAACAACGGCACCACACTTACGTATTAGACGGCGACAATGTCCGACACGGACTGAACAAGAACTTAGGCTTCTCACCAGAGGACCGCGAGGAGAACATCCGCCGCATCGGTGAAGTCGCAAAACTTTTTGCGGATGCAGGCACAATCGTCATGACAGCCTTCATCTCGCCTTACCGCGCCGATCGGGATCAGGCACGCGCACTCATCGCTGAAGGTAGATTCGTCGAAGTTTTCGTCGACTGTCCCCTCGATGTTTGTGAAGAACGCGATACGAAAGGCTTATACGAAAAAGCACGTACTGGAGAGATCAAGGAATTTACAGGTATCAGCGCACCTTATGAACCGCCCCTGAACCCAGAGGTCACAGTGAACACAGCAGCACTCTCCATTGAAGCATCCGCGCATGCAGTTGTCGAAGCACTTGTGCAAGCAGGTCTCGTCCCCGCCGAAAATTAGGTTAGGGGAAGTCGGAGGGGCTTGAAACCCCAAGATTTATTGCGATAACCCAAGTTGCGACCAATGGATTTTGGACAGGGTAACACAACTTTTCGGACACTTTCTTCACCCCGTAGGGGTACTATGGCGATAGAAAGCGGTCTATTCAAGGGAGCGCACCCTGTAAGGGTGCTATGGCTCTAAACAAGTGGCAACTTGCGTTCCTATAGATGACAAAAGGACACGGACATGGAACCGGTTCTCACGGATTTCAACAAGAACGGAAACCCGCCACACCGAACCGCAAGGAAAGTAAAAAAAATGAAATTAATTCAGTTTCACCTACCCAATTTAGGTAAACGGGTCGGAATTGTTACTCGCGATGAGGAAGTGATTGACGTGACAAGCGAGGAATCCCCCGGGGTTTTAGAAGTGTTAACCCTCGCACATAAAGAGCAGATGAGCCTCGGTGTCATCCTCGCCGATATTCAAGAAAAAGTGGCAACACCCGCGCCGATGCAATTCCCTTCGTTTGCAGATGCAGAAAACACATCGGATGAACCTGATGGTCTTACGTTGAAGAAATTGGATGTCGCACCTGATGAAAATGTGCCACACCTTCTACCGCCTATTGACCCGCCTGAGGTGTGGGGATGCGGTGTAACCTACAAACGGAGTGCTGATATGCGCGATGACGACTCCGAACAGGATATCTACAGCCGCGTCTATCACGCCGATCGTCCTGAGATATTTTTCAAAGCGACACCTTCGCGTTGTGTCGGTCCCAACGGCTTTATCGGCATCCGAAGCGACTCTGTGTTGACAGCCACAGAACCAGAACTTGCATACATCCTCGGTGGCGACGGCGAAATCGTCGGATACACCCTCTGCAACGATGTCTCCGCCTGGGACATTGAACGTGATAACCCGCTCTACCTCCCACAGTCCAAAGTCTTTTATGGATGTTGCGCGCTCGGACCGATGTTTCTTACACCTTCTGAAGTGGACAATCCATACAATTTAGACATGCAATGCACCGTCCTCCGTGGTGAAGACATCATTTATCACGGCGAGGTAAACACTTCTCAAATCAATTGGAAATTTGAACAACTGACCGAATTCCTGATGCGGGATAACCCGATCCCGCTCGGCACCGTCGTCTCGACCGGCACCGGTATCATCGTACCGAACGATCTCCCACTCGCCGCAGGCGATAGTGTTGAGATAAAAATCGATGGATTCGGCACGTTGTCAAATCCGGTTAAGCAGCTTTAGGAGATATTGCAATAATGAATACCAGTGAACCGTTTATCGGTAGGCACAAAACGGAATTGGATACACCCGCACTGCTCATCGATCTGGACAAGATGGAAGCCAATATAGAGACGATGGCGAACTATTTCAGCACTGTGAACGCTGAGTTGAGACCGCACGTTAAGACGCATAAAACGCCTATCATCGCACATAAACAGATTGCAGCCGGTGCCATCGGTGTCACCTGTGCAAAACTCGGCGAAGCAGAAGCCGTCATTCACGCCGGCATCCGAGATGTGCTGATTGCCAATCAAATCGTCGGTGCGCAGAAAATCGCGCGGCTCATTAACCTTGCCAAGCATTCGGAAATTATGGTCGCAGCGGACAATTCGGAGAACGTGCAAGCCATTTCGGAGGCAGCAACCGCTAAAGGCGCGACCGTCAGAATGTTAGTAGAAGTGAATATCGGAATGAACCGATGCGGTGTTGAACCGGGAAAACCGGCATTGGCATTGGCAGAACAGATACTCCGGAGTCCGAACCTTGTTTTTGAAGGGTTAATGGGATACGAAGGGCATACCGTCGCGAAACCGAAGCGACCCGAACGCGATGCCGCTGCCCGCGAGGCGATGCAACGTCTATTGGACACAAAACACTACCTCGAAAAGCAGGGCGTGGAGGTTCCTATTATGAGCGGCGGGGGGACTGGCACCTTTAATATCACCGGAAGCATACCAGAGATGACAGAAATACAAGCAGGGTCTTACGTCCTGATGGACTCGACCTATTACAATGTAGAAGGCATCGGAAAGCATTTCGAGTGCGCCTTGTCGGTCCTGGCAACCGTCGTGAGTCGTCCAAACCGAAACCGAATGATAGTGGATACAGGCTTGAAGGTGCTTGCCAAGGAATTCGGTATTCCACAACCTATTGGTTTAACAGGCATGGAGATGAGCGGACTCTCTGAAGAACACGGCACTTTAAAAACTGTTGGACAGGTACCTGATGAAAATATCTCTCTTAAACCGGGCGATACACTCGAAATTCTACCGACACACTGTTGTACGACAGTAAACCTCCACGACAGGTATTACGGCATCCGTAACGGGATCGTTGAATCTGTATGGGACATCACAGCAAGAGGAAGGGCGCAATGATTACAACAACAACACATACGATCGAAGGTAGACAGATTAGAGCATACATCGGACTTGTTACAGGTGAAGCGATTATGGGGGCAAATGTTTTCCGAGATTTCATGGCGGGGATCACGGATCTTATTGGTGGCAGATCCGATGCTTATGAAAGTAAACTCGCCGATGCTCGTGAGACAGCACTCCAAGAGATGCAAGACATCGCACAACAAAAAGGCGCGAACGCTGTCGTCGGAATTGACATCGACTATGAGGTGCTCGGTGCTAATAACGGTATGTTGATGGTAACCGCAACTGGAACCGCGGTTAAAATTGAGTAGAGTCGCTTTGTGAATGTTTCGTCTTCTCGGATGTTTTGATTTACAGATACCAAACAAACTGACTTTATCACAAAGCACAGAATGCATCGGAGGAAATACAATGCAAAAATCAGTATGGATTCACAAATTACAGCACACTTGGAAACCTTTTTATCTTCCGGGTCTACTTATTATCAGTTTTTTGCTCTTAAATCAATCGTCTTCAGAAGCCTATATCGCAAAACGTTATTCTGTGCAGCAAATCGTCGGGGAAAGCAGCAACGTCCTCTTCGGCACAGTTTCGGAGGTCAATACGAAACGTCGTACCGCGAAAATTCGGGTAGAAAAATATCTGAAAGGCAACGCTGAGTTTAACGAGATTAGAATCCGGCTTGATGTCTATAAAGGAGAGAAGGATCATCGGGATGAGGCGATGCGTCTCCTGAAGCAAGACGATCCGGTTATCGTCTTTTATCTCAAAGAAGGGGGACGTATCGACAGCCTCATACACGCAAGCGGGAAATGGTTTCAGACCCAAACGACGAGGCAGGGCGACAATTGGGGATGGTGGCTATTTACACACACGGAAAAATATCTCAACAGAGACAAAGCCTCAAGGCGAGATTCTACTGTCGATTTTCAGAAAGAATTGGATGCCATGTTAGGGGGAGAGGCCATCCAACTCCATTTTCTCAGGACCGACAGCTATAAGGCAGAATATCCTGCTCTCTCCAGCATCAATTCTATAGGAGGACACTGGATTGCCTATAACGGAACAACGAAGCGCGACCTACCCGGACTCAGTAAAGCAGACATCTTATGGATCGGCTTCCGCACGCTCTCACGGGATGGGAAATACCGCCTTAACAACAAACAAGAGGCACGGATTAAAGAGTTCGTGAAGAACGGCGGGGTCGCTATCGTTTCCGGTCAAGATAGCGATGACGGTCGTCCGTGTAAGACAGGATGGCTGCCTGAGCCGCTCAACGGTGTCGAGAGCACACAACGAAACGATTTTCAACCGACTGCCGCCGCTGGCGATCTCTTTAACACACCCCACCGTGTTCGTTCGGGTCAACTTGCACTTGACGACTCCTGGAGTGGATGGAATCAAAATTATCAGGTGCTGGCAACAACCAACGACGGAAAAGAGATTGTCGTCGCGAAGTTGAAATATGGCAAAGGGATGTATCTGATTACAAATCTCCGGAACAGTCGAGAGGCAGAAGTCTCTAAAAATCGACCGATGCTTGAAAACTTGGTCCATTTCGCTGTGGATTTTTTAGCGGACCCTCAATAAAACGCGAAAGGAGTAACCAGTGGCCAGTTAAGAGGTATTAATTTTCCTAACGGGTAACTGATAACTATTACATGAGAAAAGGACATTTAAAGCAGACGATCAACGGAAATAGATATAAAAGATGGCGGTTCGGTTTTGCTGCCAAACTATTCATGCTGTGCTTTGCGCTCCTTTTCTTTGGCACAGCAAGTCCTGCACACGCAGTTATTCCGCAACTCCTGGGCCCCCTGACAGCGTTGTTGAGCATCGTGCCGCAAATTCTCGCTTTTGTTGGGGTCGCACTCATAACGGCTCTCGTTTTCGCTCGGGATACCACGAAAATGGTTTTCTATAGGTTCCGCGACTTCGTGGGTGCACACAAAATCGCTGTTTCTGTCGTCGGAACGATTGTACTCCTTGGGACCGTGTTCGGTGCCTACCAACTCCTCCGAGGGCCGAACGCAGCCCTTGAAGCGAATGCTCAGAATACTGGGAGAAATGTGAAGGGCATTCACACATGGGCAACGTTCCGGGGTAACAAGAATAGGACGGGACATTTAGACACGTTACCGGGTCCAACAAACGGAACGCCAGCGTGGGTCTTCAAAGACGAAGCGGCGATGGCGGTCGATTTCTCTTCGTCACCTGCCGTTGTCGGAAATCGGCTCTATATCGGTTCTTCACACGGCTCAATCTTTTCACTCGGAGGCGCAACATACTGCATCGATACAGAGTCAAGAGAGGTTATCTGGCGACATACCTCGCCGATACCTATTTTTTCATCACCTGCAGTGGCGGGCGGTCGCGTCTACATCGGCGAAGGGTACCATCAAGATAGCGATTGTCATCTCCGGTGCCTTGACGCAAAAACCGGGGAACCGATCTGGTCTTTCCGGACAGCGAGCCATGTCGAGTCAACGCCTTTTATTCGCCAAGGTAAACTCTATTTTACTGCCGGTGCTGATGGGGTTTACTGCATCGATGCCTTAGAAGGACAAGAAATTTGGCACTATCCAAGTGTCCACGCAGATATGTCCCCTGTTGAACATAACGGCAAAGTCTACTTCGGGACAGGCTATGGCGACTACCGCATCTACGCCGTTGATGCACAAACAGGGGACGAACGCTGGTCGAAACAGATGCCATACCCTGTTTGGGGCAGTCCGAGTGCTTATGAAAACCTCGTCTTCTTTGGACTCGGACGCGGTAATTTTTCGGACAGTGCCGCTATACCTGCCGGTAAGGTCGTCGCTCTCGACGCAGAGACCGGCGACATCGTATGGGAACACGAGGCAAAAGATGCTGTCCTGACAGCGATTGCGATACAGAACGGGTACGTCCTCTTCGGTTCCCGGGACGGATATGTTTACTGTCTACAAGCAACAGATGGAAAACGACACTGGCAAACTGGACTCCGCGCCCCGGTGGTCTCTTCACTCGCCGTAACACCGGATACAGTTTACGCCGCAACGAAAAATGGACATGTTTACGCACTTTCCACTGATAATGGAAAAGTGAAATGGGAATTCAACCTAAGAACTGTCACCCGAAATATAGAACTCTATTCATCACCCGCGGTTGCCAACGGGTTCGTGTATATCGGTTCAAGCGACCGGTATATTTTTTGTCTGGGTGACGACGACAGCAATGAAATCACCGGCGACCGCTAATTTGGAGACAGAAAATGAAGAATTACGTATGGATTGCAACAGCACTCCTCGTTTTGCTTGCAAGTACTGTCGCGGACGCACAGTGGCGCAGTAAAACCCACGACGAGTATAAAGCACTCACAGGCGTTGAAGTTAAAATTGACGGTGATCTCGGTGAATGGGACGGTGTCCTTGACACTGTTAAAGGCACAGACGGGACCCCGTTCTGTGGCGTCGAGTATAGTGGTAACGTTTTTCAAGAGCACGGCGGCGGAAAATGGGACGGTCCTGATGATCATGAAACCTGCTTCATGATCGTATGGGATTCCAAAGCGGTCTATCTCGCGCTTATTGTCACCGACGACGAACACGAACACGCTGCCGCTGCCGCATGGAACGGCGACGGTGCACAACTCGCCTTCGAAATGAGCGGCAAACGGACTGCTGGTATACAGATGTTCCTTTACAACATCGGTTTGGACGATAAAGCGAAGGATATTCTCCCGGGGGCTTTAAATGAAAACCCAGGGGGCCCAGGCATCGCCCCCGGCGACGACATCGCTGTTGTCCGAGATGAAGGCGAAAAGAAAACTTACTACGAACTCAGATTCACCGCTGAAGAATTGCAAGCAAAAGGCGATAAATTCAGTGACGGAGATGCGTTCGGCCTCGGTATCTGCGTCAATGACGGTGATAAAGGTGCTGGACAAAATGGGCAAAAAGGATGGAGCGGATGGTACACCCATTCTATTGTCTTCGGAAAGAACTCGGAACATACGGGACTCGTTACGCTAACCGATGAAGTCCTCGCCGTTGAAGCTACCAACAAATTGACAACGACATGGGGACACCTAAAATCTAACCGATAACCAACAGTTTTTGCAAAACTAGCAAGAGGAATTGAAAATGAAAACGAATGTTTTTAACTTCACAACACTGTTCACAATAACACTGTTTTTATTTTTGAGCAGTATCGCAGATGCACAGTGGCGGAATGAAACGCACGATATTTACAACGCGCCGACAGGTATTGCGGTTCAGATCGATGGAGATTTGAGCGAATGGAGCGGAGTAATGGATGCGGTTACAGGTACCGATGGTACGCCGTTCTGCGGTGTCACATTCGAAGCCAATGGCGGCGACATTAAAACTTTTGAGGAATACAATGGTGGTATCTGGAACGATGCCGACGACCACGAAACATGTTTTATGTTTGCGTGGGACGAGGATACGCTTTATCTTGCACTGAGCGTCACCGATGACACGCATGAACACGCAGCCGCTGCGGCGTGGAACGGCGACGGTGCACAACTCGCTGTAGAACCGACCGGCGCACGCGAAGCAGGATTGCCCCTCTTCCTTTATAACATCGGGTTGGATGGTACCGCGGAAAATGTCATTCTACAGAACGAGCGGACAAACGGTAGCCCTGGACTCGTCGCCGGTGATGCAGCCATTGTCCGAGACGAAGGCGCGAAAAAGACCTACTACGAGTTTCGGTTTCCCGCAACAGAACTCCAAATCGAAGGCGATACGTTCAGTGAAGGCATGGAAGTCGGAGTCGGTATCTGCGTCAACGATGGTGACACAAGCGATGGTCAAGAGGGACAGAGAGGTTGGGGCGGATGGTACCCACACGCTGTCGTCTACGGCAAGAACTCCGAAAAAACAGGACTCGTTATCCTTAGCAGCACAGCGGTAACTGCCGTTGAACCCGCGCATAAGTTGACAACAACTTGGGGCGCGTTGAAATCCCGTCCATAATACGGCACATCGCCTAAAAAGCCGCCAAAACTGTTGGCGGCTTTTTTATTCAGTTCCCCTAATGGCCATGGCCGTGGTCGTGATCCTGATGGTCAGATGCGTGGTAGTGCAGCCGCAGCAGATCAACCCCAAAATCGTCTGCAATATGCCGCCAGACAGAATGAATATGGTTCGCATTGTTCTGTGTGTTGTCGTACTCCACAAAGAAAAACGGACCGTGGAGTCTATAGTAGTGCGGTGTCCTCGGTGTTTCACCACCTGCCCATGCAAAGTGAATAGCATTGACGTTTCCTTCGCGTAGTTTACGCAATTCGATGTCAGCGATTTCTTCAGGGAGTCGGTCAATGTATTCACAGACGAGGTTCATCAGGAGTTCGCGTTGGTGTGTCTCCATAGACTCGGCTGCCAATCCTTCTACACGCTCGAATTCAACTTTAGGGACATCGCGGGTTAGAATATCGGACGGCGCATCCGCATTGATGATCGTCTGACGTTTCTGCGCGGCATTTAGACTCGTGAGAAGCTGGCGAGCCATATCCTCTTCAGCTGAAAGCACTCTTAACCCTTTTTTTTCGCCTTGCGGCACCTCTGCCGGATTTGACCCGAAGAAAAACGGGTTCGGCGAAATCAGTTCTCGATTGACGACGGTAAAATTCAGTGAGACGTGATGTCCCTCCGCACGCCACCCCCATGCACCGTTGCCGTTGGGATCCCCAAACACAGTGAAAAAGTAAAAACTCGGGTCGCGGACGAGGCGTGCCTCGCCGGCAGCCTTCTCAATCTCACCAAGCGTTGTCTCCAAATTGATAATCGCGCGGGCTTTCTCGTATCCTTTAACACTCAACCCACTTGCCATAAGCGCGAACGCTGCTTCTTGCTGCTTCTCATTCAAGTCTTGGAGGGAAACCCCCTTCCGTTCCCACATTTCGATCGGGATGTAGTGCCACCGGAACCGCTCGTTTCCATCAAATGGGAGTGCTGCCTGCTCGCGTAAAGCGGGGGGCAATGTATCCAGAAAGTTCCCTGCTGCTTGTGCCATCCGCTCGGCTGTTGCTGAAGCCGGGATAACCAAGGGCTTCCGTTCGGCATCGTTATGTGTGTGTGCCACAAAAAATACCTCCATTCGCGTAGAACTGCGCCCCATAGACCGCGTCCTACAAACTATGTAATCAATTCCGTTTACAACGCCCTATTTTAAACCAACTCTGCATCAAAATCAAGCATTTTAACCGACATCTCCTGCTGATAACTGATAGAAACCGGCAACCGGTTCCTGACAACTGCTAATTATGAACCGCTCCCCAAAAATTCTTGACAAGTGCCTATAAATTTTGTAAACTTATTTTGTTCCGCTCCGTTTAAGAAGGTGTTAGCATGCTATTGTCTACCTCCCACCTTAGGTGAGGCAACTTTCAAACCGATACTCAAAAGCCAGGACTTATGGATAAATTGATTGACGATGAAATGTTAGTCGCTCAGTTTCAAGCCGGTCGCCAAAACGCCTTCGATGAGTTGATGAAACGTTACAAATCCAAGATTTTCTCGTATCTCCTACGCTCGGTCAGAAATTACGAGGATGCTGAGGATATCACCATCGAAGTCTTTTTTAAGGCGTACCGCGCGCTGGAGAATTGGCAGCCGAAAGCCAAATTTTCGACCTGGCTCTACAAAATCGCGTCTAACCTCGCGATTGATTATCATCGCGCGAAAGCACGGAACCCTGTCTATGCCTTGGAGGATACAGAAATTTCCGAAGAGCATCTCGTCGCCACCGATCTCTATAGCGATCCGGAGAAACAACTCGAAGAGAAAGAACGCGGCATCATAATCCGGGAAGCGGTTGATCAACTTTCCCCGAAACAGAAAGCTGTCTTCATGCTAAGCCGGTATGAAGGCTTGCAACTTAAAGAAGTCGCTGAAGCCCTCGATATGGCGGAAGGCACCGTGAAAATTCACCTCCATCGCGCAGTGAAACGGCTGCAAACACTCCTACGTCCATTGTGGGAAAATAATGATATTTGAAAGGAGAGAAGGTTATGCCAAAGTGTAAAAAATCTGAAGGGCACGCTATCGACTATGCTTATAGAGGCCTGTCACCTGCAGAAGAAGAGCCCTTCAAAGCACATCTTAGAAACTGTCAAGACTGCACCGAAGCGGTTGAATCCTATACAGCCGCCCTGGAATTGACAGATAAAGCCCAGGAAGAACTGGTTGTGCCTGAACATGCCCTCCAGAACATCGAGATGAATGTGTACAAACGGCTCGCAGCTGCACAGGAACAGACGTGGTTCTCGCGGCTTCGTACCTACTTTACGAGTGTTGGATCGCCCTTCGGTGGGTACAAAACCGCTGCGGTCAGCAGCATCGCTATCGCTTTGATCGTTGCTGCTGTCTTCCTCGGAAAACCGCCCCAACCGGAACCGACATTACAGTTGACGAAAGAGCATTCTGCTGAGGCACGCATCGCAGAATATCACGAGCAAGGCATCCAATGGAATTTAGAAGAAGCACTTATCACACACCATCTCCGAAACGATGCATGGGAAACAGAAAGTCAACTCAACCGAATGAAAGAGCAAGCACAAGGTACAAGTTGGACGCAGGTCGCTGATAAACACCTTCAGTATCTTCAATCTGTAACCCTGAACAGAACACAGTAGGCGCGCAGCGTAGAACGATGCGCGGAGGTTTCATAATTAAAAAGATGGAAATGGCACGTAGGTTTATACTTCTCTTACATGCGCTGCTGGTAATCTTTTTCGGCCCGCTTGCATACGCCCAATTCGGAGAAATGAACGCTTTAGTTCAAGCGGGACAATATACGGAAGCGGTTAATAAACTCGAAGCACTCGCCGAATCTGCCGAAGACACCAATGTAAAAAGTTTATACTACTACCAGCTCGGCGACATCCATTACAACTATACCCATCAGTACAACAGAGCCCTTGCAGCTTACGATAACATCTTGAAGTTAGCGAAAAAAGGACTCGCCGCTGAGGATCTCTACCTTGCCATTATCAAAAAAGGGGATGTCTACAGTCGCATGGGCAATTACCAAGATGCGATCCAAACTTACGATAGACTGATTAAACTTGCCCCTGCCACGCATTTCGTGCATAAGACCGGCTTACAAAAGATTCGCGACATTAATACCGCCCTTGCAGACCTCAGAGAGCAGCAACGTATCTCTATCCAGTACAAAGGCACACCGCTTGCCGCTATTGCACAGTTCCAGATTGCTGAACTCTACAGGAATCCATCGCAACTCAACCAACCCGAAAAGGCAATTGAGAAGTATGAGGCACTTTTGGCGGAACACCCAGAAGCCGTTGTCGCCCCAGAAGCAAGATGGCGTATCGCCAATTTGTACCACACCGTTCTCAAGCAGCCGCCCCGAGCGATGGCGATGTATAGGAAAGTCGTTGACAATTACCCGACGAGCAACTTCGCTGCAGAAGCACTCTACCAGATGGCAAACATCCATCGCACTGCAGAGAAATACTCGTTAGCGGTTCCGGTGTTTGAAAGATTGAAAGAAGGCTACCCGAATTTCTGGAATATGCACGCTGTCCTCTATTGGATGGGGGTCTGCAACGAGAAAAGTTCAAACTATCCGAAAGCGATTGCGGCTTTTAAAACCTTTCTTCACGTCTATCTGCCGCAACTTGATCCTGTTTATTTAGGACAGATTGCGATGCACAATAAAGACTTGTCGGAAGTAGCGGCGGAGATGGGTAAGAAAATCGAGCGGCTAACAGAACAGATGTCGGAGGTAGAAGCAGAACGATTGAACGCCGCGCGTTCAGAACGAAACTATATTTTAGCGTTGGATATTGCTCGAAACCTCGTTGCCGCTGCACCCGATACTGTTCACGCGAAACAGGCATCAGAACAGATTTTCACACTCCAACACCTCGCTACGATACAAAACCTGCGCGAGCAGCTGCATAAAGGAATGCCCGCCCCCATAGCGGCAGCTCGCACGCTGTTTCAGATCGGTACCATTTATGAACGCCAGTTGCAAGACTATCCAAAGGCGATTGAAGCATATCAAGAGGTATTGAAACATCACCCCGATGCAACCTTTTCCGCTGAATCCCTCTATCGGAGCGGACTCATTTACGTCGAGCATCTCTCTGAACCCAACGAAGCGATTGATGCTTACCAAGCGGTTATCCGATCACATCCGAACACACTGCAAGCAATGATGGCGAGTTTCCAGTTAGGCGAACTCTACAGAAAACTGAACCGTTCCAACGAAGCCGTACGAGCCTACAAAACAACCGTGGGTTACCCAGAACGTGATCGCTATCTCGCCGGTGGATATAAGGATAGCTTCGCTGATAGGGCACAATTTCGTATCGGTCGCGTCCACTATGAGGACAATCGTTACGACGATGCCCGCTTCGTTTTTGAGGAGTTCATTCAGAATCGAAGGCGATCACCACGTCTCGCCGCCGCCTACATCTATCTCGCCGCTACAAGCGAAGAACGTGGTGAAAATAAACAAGCCATTCACTTCTACAAACAAGCGGAAACCTTACTCAAGGATGATCCCATACAAATGAGAATGCTCATTGAAGAAGCCAGCACCCTCGGACTCTTCCACGCCACCGATGCTGAAGCAGTGAGGCAGTTCCTGAAAGAAAAGCAAGAACGCCTCTCAACACAGTAACTATGGTAAAGCGCAAAATATGCATTACAAGGTGAAAAT
>RKRO01000570.1 GCA_007571355.1 Candidatus Poribacteria bacterium
ACATTGTGCCGCAAACTTTTACGTTTGCACCGATAGGACACAAACTATAAACTTGTGCTACGGGGTTTCACAGGGCAGCCTTTCGGGGACAGCTCCTATTCTTGGACGCATCTCATTTATTATCAAACCGGCGTTACACTATCGTTTGGAGATTTCTTGTTGCATGAGCGTTGTGTTTTCAAAGGAATCTCTATTTTCCCCGAACTTCGCGTAGGCAGCATTTTTTCAAGGAGGTTTTCCTTATGCTTGGACGAAAGAAATCTCATATTGTCGCGTCCCTTCTGTGTCTAATATTCTTCACTCTCTCCATTTCACCCCTGCTTCTTGCACAAGATGAAGTGAACAACGCGAAAATCATTGAACGCTATAAACTGATGTTAAGCCGCAAGCCGAAAGAGGGTAGCACGTTCGATCGACTCTACCAGTTTTACCTTGAAGGTGCGGGGTTAGAAGCAATGGTTGCCGATTATCAGGCAGAAGTGCAAGCAAAACCGGATAATCCGAACCCACAACTGATCTTGGGACATATCTACAAACGCTTTGGAAAAGACGCTGAGGCTGTCAAAGCGTATCAACGCGCAGCTGAACTTGCCCCGAACAATTACTATGCACATTTTGCCCTCGGACAGGTATATGTCATCCTGCTTCAGCACGAAAACGCCATTAATGCTTTGAAGCAGGCAGCGACATTTGCAGAAGAGACGCAAACCGCCCCCCTCGAAGATCTTAATGCTATCTACAAAGCCCTTGGCAGAGCGTATTTCCGCCGAGACCGGGTTGATGAAGCCATCTCAGCATGGACAAAGATAGCGGCACTCGACCCAGAAAACATCTTTGCACGCATCGAACTTGCGGATTTGTTCCGCGAGCAGGAACTCTACGGACAAGCACTCGCGCAGCACGAGGCTATCATTCAGTTCAAAGCCGATGATCCGTATCGTGTGTGTCTGAGCCGACGTGAAATTGGCAATATCCATGAGGCAAAAGGCGACTATGAGGCGGCCATTGAGAGTTATGACGCAGCACTGGCGTTGACAGCCCCCGGCAACTGGCTCCGTAAAGACCTTCAACATCGAATCATTGGAATTTACGCTGCAGATGGGAATTGGGAAGGCTTAATTGAATATTATCAAAAGAAACTTGACACTGCTCCGGACGAACCTGAACGTCTCGGTTTGTTAGCTGCCGCTTATATGGAGAATCAGCAGCCGGCGGAAGGCATCGCAACATATCAGAAAGCCGTAGAACTTGCACCGACCCATGCGAACCTCCGCTTGAACCTCATCGCAGCATTTCGGAATGCGGGCAGATTTGAAGATGCTGCGGCAGCCTACGAATCTTTGAGCGAACAAGACCCAGATGATTTCGGAATCTATCGCGAACTTGGTGAACTGTATCTGCATTTAGAAAATGAAGACAAGGCACGGGCAACCTATCAACGGATGATTGATCGCAACCCGGAGAACGCCGGGACACATCTCATTCTCGCTGAAATCTATGCCAATAATGAGTGGATGGAAGATGCCGCTGCAGCCTATCAAAAAGCGATTTCACTCGCGCCGAGCAATCTCGACTATATTGAGTATTTCGGCACGTTCTACTTCCGACAGGGCGAGCGTGAGAAGGCGATTGAGACATGGAACATGATGGTTGCCGATGACAAAGGAGTCGCTGAGAACTATGAACGGTTGGCGCAGCTCCTTGACACAAAGAACTACCGAGCGGAAGCGATCACCGCCAGTCGGAAGGCTGTTGAACTGATGCCCGATGTCTACCGTTATCGTGAGGCCTTGGCGAAGTTGTTCATGAAAAACGAGGATTACGATGCAGCCTTAGCAGAATACACAGAAGCCGCGAAGTTTGCGCCGAACGCGTTTTTTGCCGAAGAGATGGATAACCAGCGGATTGAACTTTATCGGCGACAAGGCACACTTGTCGAGAAGATTGAAACCGTGGAAGCGGAATTGGAAGATTCGGGACTCCCCGATGCAGATATTTTTGCGAAGCAGAAACGGCTTGCGAAGATGTATCTGAAGTTGGGCAACATTACTTACGCGCTTGAAGTTCTTCTGAAGGCGAAAGCACAGCAACCCGATGATATAATTGTGAACCGATGGCTCGCGGAGGTTTATACCAAGCAGAATAGGCGTGATGATGCTAACGCTGTCTACAGACACCTCATCACAATTGATAGGGCAAATACGCGAGAGTATTATACGAATATCGCGCGTGCCCATCTGAACGCCAGGGACTTCGATGCAGCAACAGCAGCATCAAAGCAGGTCATCGCGCACAGTCCACGCAATCCTGAAGGACATCAGATGCTTGCAGCAATTGCGAAGCAGTCTGGAAACTATGATAACGCCATAGACAGTCTCAAACAGGCCCTGCGGCTACGTCCGGAGGCGATTGATATTCGTGCGGAATTAGCGGCGGTCTACAAGCTTTCAGGGAAACCTCGGCAGGCACTTGCGCAGTATTGGCGGTGCTGGGAGTTGAGTGATACTGTCAATGACAAACTCGCTTTCGTGCAACCGCTTTCGGAAACGTATTATGACTTAGGACGGCGCGGGGAGTTTGAGGAAAAACTCAAGCAGCTCTCGAAGTCCAGCACATTCAGTGTTGGCCCTGTTATCGCGCTCGCTGATCTCTACCGGATGGAAGGCGACTTACCGAGTGCGCGTTTCCAACTGGCCCGGGCATTAGACAGAGAACGCGAACATCCGGATTTGCTGGAACAACTCGTTAACATCAGTGTTGATCTCGGCGATAACCAAGACGCGTTGATCTATCAACAACGACTCGTTAAAGTGCAACCCGACCCCCGTCATCAGCGACGGCTCGGCGTGCTGCTGTTTGATGCTGGACGTGAACAGGAGGCGATACAGGCGTGGACGAAACTCCTCCATGCAAAAAACCAGACGCTTGAGGCTGAGGTTAAACTTGCGATGCTCCTGATTCGGCACGGCCTGCACGACGAGGCACTTTTTGTACTGGATCGTGCAGCAGAAAAGATCCCGGGCACAGATGCTCATATTGCGCTCTACCAACTTGGTGTGGTGTTGGTGAGCATGAACGAATACGAGCGCGCTCACACACACTTCCAGCGCATTTTGGAAATGCCGAAACCGCCCCAGAATGCGACACAGCCCGCAAAGACATCCACAATTTACACGACATCAGGACCTCCAGGAATAAACACAGGCAGACTCGGGCTTGCTCGGAATCTGCTCTATAGGGTTCAGGACTCATCGTTTAGCGGAAGAAGCGGACAAGTTTGGCACCCCAATAATTTTGAAGAGACACAAGCTGCAGCACTCATTCACTTGGTGACGATTGTTCAACGCCAAGGAAAACTCAACGAATTCATTCAACAACTTGAAGCAGGGGCGACTGCAAACCTCAAAGACATCCAGATGCTTGAAACGTTAGCACAACTTTATATCTTGACCGATGATACCGAAAAAAGAGATGAAATCACAGATCGCCTAATTGCTGCGTCGCCGGATGACTTAACGTATCAAGCCATCAGGTTGAACCGTGTCATTCAAGAAGACTCAGACGCTGAGATTGTGGAAAAACACCTCAATGCTATCACTGGATTACCCTCTGAAGCGCGACTCTGGTACACTGCCCAATACGTCAATAAACTCTATCATGAGGGCAAAAAGGCAGATGCGGAGAAGCTGCTCAACGAACTTGCCAATACAAAAGTAACGGAACTCAAGGCAAGTTCCATGTTAGTGAATGCTCTTCTTTTGATGGAGCGGACAGATGTGGCGGAGCGTGTCATCGCTAATGTCCCTGTCCCGCTGCAACAACAGTGGCGGCATAGACAACTCTATACGCAACTGATAGATGCCTACATTCGTAAGGAACAGATTGATAAAGCGGTTGCTCTGTTTTGGGCTTACTGTGAACGGACCAGACCACAGCCGACGAACACCCGCCGTGTTGCCAAACTCACATCCTCTTCGTCCTATTACAGCGGTTATGCGCCGATTCAGTCAAACTATCCATCGCCAACGACATACTATGATCAGGGCAGGTTGGACTCTCTTCAGCATTTTTTCAGCGGGTTGTGGAGCCGGGGCCTGCAGGAAGCGTTGTACACCAAATTGCGTGCCGAGTTAGAGGCTGCAGAGGCTATAAACCGCATTTATCCGGGTTTAGCCTTAAGTTACTGCTATTGGTGGGATGGGCAGCGCGACAAGGCACAGGAAGTTCTATCCACCTTGCAAAAGGAATTTCCGAACGACCTGCCTCTCAAACTTAACACAATTTTTGCCTCTATCCAGACGGGACAACACAGTGAAGCACTGAACTTGCTTGAAGAGCTTGCAGTGACCGATCCCAGAAACCGTCGTCAATATTACAACCTTACCCTTCAACTTGCATTGCACACAGGCAATACTGTCGTTGTACGGGAATTGATAGCGAAACTTCTGAATTCGCCGAGTAGTGCCCGAGAACTCTATGAGTTTTCGCGAAAACTCATAGATGCGGGTCTCACCCAACACGCAGCTGCTGTGGTGAACAAAGCCATGCGCTTAGCAATGGGGATGCGCGACCCGAACTTCCTAATGCAATTAAGTGAGCATCTTGAGGATCTTGGTCGTGGACAAGACGCTGCACATCTTGCAGAACGTGCGCTGCGGTTCGCGAGCCAACGCGACCGCCACGGGTCCACTTTAAGGAGATGGAATTTCGAGCAGGCAACCCATCTCGTGAGCCATTCAAAAGCCGTTCGCGCGCGTGAACCGCAATTAGTTGAAGCTGCCGAAAAGAACCCCAATTCGCTTCAAGCACACCTCAAATTAGCTGCCTTTTATGAAAGTACCAATCAGATTGAGAAAGCATCGGCAGCATTTGCAGCAGCACTCAGGCTACGCCCCAAGGACAGCACAACCCGGCAGCGATATGCTGGTATGCTCCAGCGGAGCGGCAAACTAAAAGAAGCTGTAACCCAATACATCATCCTCCTCAAGGATAATTCAAATGTTCTCGGTTCCCAAACTCGGGATGTCATCAGAACCTTCGTTCAGGCGGATAGAGTTGACGATCTTGTTTCGCTTGCGAAGGAGGTGATTACGCCATCTATTGGCAGAGACTACGGTAACAGATTCGCGGAAGAGGCCGCGCGAGAATGTATGAACAATAACAACCCCGAAGCTGCCGTCGAAATCTATGAAAAACTCATCGAAGCACGACCAAACCAGACCTACAACTATCGTTACTTGGTTTCCGCTTATGCTGCCGCCGGCGAGCGTGAGAAGGCAATTGCGTTCTTGCGCGAACAACTGCAATCTGAGAAAATGTCATCACAAACCCAGATGATACTACAGTTGGCAGAACTCTACAAGACCTCTGGTGCCTTAGAAGATTTCATAAAAGAATATGAAACGAAACGCACCGAAGCCCCGGATGACGCTGTGTTACTTTACCTGATCGCGTCTATGAAAATTATGGCGCAGGACCTGGAAGCGGCAGCCCCACTTGTATCTGCACTGTTTGAGGATTCCGATAACATTAATATCGGGTATCTCAACAGTTTAGCGGATGCATACCGACGCGCGGGTGACTCGGAACGCGAACTTCGCTTACTGGAATCTGCGATTGAGAAGTTGGATCCGAGTTTGTGGCTGTTTCCTGACACGTGTAAGAAACTCGGCATGGCCTATGCACTGAGCGGCGAGAAAGAGAAGGCGCAGGAGGCGTTCCGTAAGATGGGGACTATTCGCCTGCTGCAACGAGGGTATGATATCTGGGAAAAAGAGGGTGTTGCAAACACGTATATGCAATACGAAATGTGGGACGATGCCGAACAGGTTTATACCGGAATTGTCAACGACCTTTCAGTAAGTTCTTATGAACGTGATGAGGCGCAACGGGCGTTGATGACGATTAAGCAGCGGCGTGGCGACTTTTCAAACGCAACCCCACTTACCGAAAAAACGCAAGAAATGAACATTGGCACGCAGCGTGCGTTGGCAGAAGCGTATATGCAGCAGGGCGAAACCAAGCAAGCGATAGAGATTTATGAACAGGTCGTAAAAGCGATGCCTGAGGACCTGGAATCCCGTGCGGCGTTGGCCACCCTTTATTCAGGTCACAATCAACACGATGCTGCAATTGATATATGGAATGCACTCCTTAAAACTGATCCCGGAAATACAAAGTATCAAGATGGTTTCGTCAGAACTCATCAGGTCTCTGGCGACATAGACGGTGCCTTTGAACTCGCGCGTCGCTATATCGACGCTGATCCTGAGAATGGAGTCCACTATGTACGTCTTGCAAAACTCCACGCAGCCGAAGAACAGGTTAAAGATGCAATCACGGCTTATGAAAAAGCGATTGAACGCGCGCCTGGGAATGCCCAGGCTTACCATGACTTGGCAAGGCTCCACCTCCATACAGACGATCCAAATGCCGCCGAAAAAGCGTTTAAGCAAGCCATACAATATACCGGGCAAGACTGGGAACGGCAAGATATTGAACAAGAATTGATAAATCTTTACCATCGTGAAGGTAAATTAGAAGCAATGATGGATCAGGCAGAAACGGGCGGCACCTTTACATTTGAGATGCAAAAGGAGCGTGCTCGACGTTATCAGCATGCAAGTGAGCTCGAAAAATCGGTGAATGCTTACAAAAAAGCGATGGACATGACTTCTGATAGTTATGAGCGGCGTAGAATCAACGAAGATTTACTTGGGCTATACGTTAAACTCGGTGAGACTGATTTAACAATGGAGATCTACGAAACATTAGTGAACACTGATTCCGGTGATAGCGCACGCAGGATTTTGATTAATACTTACAAAAATGAGGAAAAACTTGAAGTATTAGAAATGCTTTTTGAAAATAGACGTGAAAATGATGCAAACAATCCTGCTGTTATTGAGATGCTCGCCGAGATTTACCGGAATGCAAACGACCACGAGAAGGCAGCGGAAGCATATCAGGCACTGGGTAAGGCGCAGCCCAGTAACGTCCGCAGTTTTTACTACGCCGCTGCTGCGTTGAACCAGAACGGACACCCCGAATTGGCAAAAGAGATGTTGTCGCAAGGTGAAAGCGCGCTCTCAACGAGTAACGAAAAAAGTAGCATGTACTTCCTTAGAACACTCGGTAATATCTGTTATGAGGGTAAAATGTACGCAGCGGCGATAAAACTTGCCGATGCCGCGATCGTCGAAAGCGCGAGGTATCGGTTTTACGGCAGCTCGCCATTGGAACCTTTGTACGAACTCAAAGGCAAAAGCTACCTGCGTGAAAAACGTTATGAAGCGGCTTATAATGCATATCGACAGAAGGCAGCCGCCGCCAGATATGACAGCGACCGTGAAGCAGCAGAAGCATCCATGCGGCGGGCAGCGCAACAAGGCAATCTTTATGAGAAATGGATCCCCGAACAGTTGAAGAAGGTTGCGGAGAACCCTGCTGACCTTGATGCCCGCTTTACCCTTGCACAAAGTTACGAATCCAGTAACATGATTAAGGAAGCAATTGCCGAATACCAGAAGATTAGTGAACTTCAACCTGACAGTTGGCGGTGGCACAAGAAACTTGGTGATCTCTATCACAAACAAACGCAACAACCACGTGAGACAGGAGAAGTCATTGAAGGGGCTGCACTGATCCTTGACGGCGATTCAAGTTTCGTGGAAATTGGTAACAGCAATATCTTGAATAGTCTCACGCAACAGGCGACAATCTCCCTCTGGATTAAACCGACCGATTTTCCGAACAGATACTCGCCTATTATTTTCAAAGGTGACGAACGAACATCGAACTTCACCCATCGCAGTTACATTCTCTACCTTCGGGAAAATGGTAAGATTCAGATCGCCTCCTCCCCTAACGGTCAAAGCCAGAGATCGTTCTATACATCCTCCAACACCATTCAACTCAACAGATGGTATCATATTGCGGGTGTCATTGATGCCAAAAGAGATGTCATGTCGTTGTTCATTAATAGCATTGAAGTTGGGAGAACTGACTTCAAAGGGCAAAAAAGTTTTTATGAAAGCCGAAAACCCCTCCGGATCGGTTGGACACACGAAGAAGAGAGACCGACCCAATCTCCGTTTGTCGGACTTATTGATGAGGTGCGTATCTGGAATATTGCCCGGACCGAGGCCGAGATTCGTTCAGATATGAATAGCGAGTTGACAGGAGATGAATCCGGATTAGTCGCTTATTGGAAATTTGATGAAGCAACGGATGGAATTGTCCGCGACGCGTCACCTAACAAAAACAACGGTAGATTTATCGGGAATGCCAAACTGGGGTCTTATACTCGTCCTCTTTTCGAGATTTCCAACTCTGAACAATTGGCACAAGCCGCAGCGGCGTATGAGAAAGCGATTGAGCTTGACCCGAATTCTTATGAATTGTATCGTCTGTTGGCACAAATCTATAAAAGGGGTGGACATCTATTAGACGCTGAGAAGGTATATCGCCGCGCGCTGGAGGCATCTCTTACGCAAAGCGAATACGATGCTGCAGTTAAAGCCATCTTGCACCTCTACAAGGGCGAAGAACAAGAGGCCAAATATATCACCCTCCTTGAGGAACTGACACTGAAAATGGAGAACAGTGCGGCTTTACATGAACTGTTAGGCGACACTTACAAAAAAATAGGGGACACCGAAAGAGCGAAAACCGCCTATAACCGTTGGATCAAACTCCGACAGAGAGAGATAAATCGGGAACAACGTTATTGGGCCTATAGTGATTTTGCTGAGAAACTACTTGCTAAAGAACTCTACCCAGAAATAGCGTTGAAGTTCGCGAAACGCGCTGCCCAACGCTCAACAAGTTCAAGTTACCTTTTAACACTCGGACATGCGTACCTTGCTAACGGACGGTATGACGAAGCATTGAAAGAGTTTATACTCGGTCTAAACACACCAACAAGTGGAACTGCACACCGCGATGTTTTCTCACGGATTGCGAAAACAGGGAAAAACATGAACAATCAGGAACAGTACCTCGAAATGTTGGATAAACTGGTTGACGCTATGTCCCACAATCTGAAAGCACATCTATCTCTCAATCTCGTGCTGGCTGAATTCTACCGTGAAAACGGCATGCCCGAAAAGGCTAAAATACACATTCAAAACACGGGTTTTATCACTGAAGACGCTTGGTTGACACTTGGTCCATTTGACAACACTGATGGCATTGGTTACAACACTGCTTACATACCAGAAGACTTAACGCAGATTGACCCAGCCACGATATACAACAGTATAGATGGAGAGGTTCGTTGGAAAAAAAGTGCTGATAGGACCCTGGACGGCTATATCAGTTTCGAGAAGGATCTTGATTGGCGGGTTACTTATGCATTCACAGCTGTTACCTCACCCGACGAACGGAAAGTTCAGTTCCGATTTGATAGTGATGATCAGGGGAAAATTTGGTTAAATGGCGAAGAGGTACACGCACATACGGGAACCCATAGTGCACAAATTGATCGGGACATTATCCCTGTGACGCTCAAGCATGGCGAAAACAGTATCCTCGTCAAAGTGTGTGAGGAAGAACAAGGTTGGGGATTCTACCTGCGGATTACTGACACTGATGGAAAGCCGTTTGACGATTCGAAAATTATAGACATAGCAAAATAATGCACCCTTTTTCGTCTTAAAGTGCGTCACTATAAGTAACATCATCAGGGCTTACGCAATTTTGACAATAATAAGGTCTCTATGAGGGCGAACGCATAAAAAAAAATCCACACGTTTCCCGGACACAGCCTAACAGGTTGTGCTACAAGAGCGCAGCCTGCGTAAGTCCTAATCATAAACATTTTCGTTTTATCAGAGAGCCCTCCTACAAAAATGTCTTGACATTGTGCGGAATTTTTGTTAGAATTGATGGCAAGTCCACATTAACTATTGAAATGGCAATTCGGATACTCTCACAAAAGGAGCAGGTTTCATGGAAGAAAAATTGATTCTTGAAAAGATCCGGCGCGTCCGTCATCGACTGAACATCCAACGGTATTTCCAGACGTTATCGACATTTCTTTTTTATGGTTTTTTGGTGTGTGTCCCGTTCGTCATTGTGGACAGCGTCACATCCTTTAATATCTCGCCCATGGTTTTTCTCTGGGTGGCACTCGGCATCGCCGCTGCTGCCTTCGTATTTCGTCTCCTGCGCCCCGTCAGTCTTCACGAAGCAGCACAGACTATTGACACAAACGCTTCCCTCAAAGACCGTGTTATAAGTGGTTTAGAACAGATTCAACACCAGACTGGCGAAACCTTGACGGCTCTTCAGCTTCAAGATACAACTCGAAAACTACAAGCGGTTCCCGTGAATCAGGTCGTGCGCTATGCTGTTCCGCGCGAGACCCAATTTATTGCGCTCGTCGCTATATTTCTCGTCAGTTTTTCGTTCGTCGAATTTTTCGCACCGCCTGCCACCTCAACAGAGATTGATTTTTCACCGCAGATCGCGGCGGAGGCTGATACACTCTTGAAAGAGATTGAAAAGGCAAAAAAGGAAGCCGATCAGAACGAAGACCCGGAGTTTGAAGAACTCTTGAAAGAGATTGAGAAAAGAGCACTTGCATTGAAAAAACCACAGATTGCGCCGAAGGAAGCACTTGCCCGCATGACGGAATTGAGTGCCCTGCTGAAAACGCAAGTTAACCCCCAGAAAATGGCGCAGCAGGAATCGCTCATGAGCGGGTTAGGGCAACAGTTCATCGGCAACCCCTATTTAGGTGAATTTGGGCAGCAACTGAAACGCGGTGATTATCAACAGGCAGCGGCAAAACTTGACCAAGTGACGGAGAAGCTGCCGGAATTCGAGAAGGAGCAACGCCAAAATATTTCTGACGAGTTGAAACGTGGTGGCAAAAGCCTACAAGGCACTGACCTTGGTGGACTCGGTACAGAGTTGTCCGGCGCAGGTGAAGGCTTAGCCAACGCCGATGTCGAAGGTGCGCAAACACGGCTCCGCGCATCAAGCAAAAAGATGCGGAATCTTTCACTGCTTAAGAAACGCAACCTACAGTTGGCAAAATTGCTCTCGGAATGTGAAGCGTGCAAAGCGGGCATTGCAAGTGTGTGCCAAAGCAACAAAGCAGGATTGACCTACGCCATGAGCCAGAACCCAAATAAGGGCATAGGAAAAGCGACTTCCGCAGGTCAACTCGGTCAACTCACGTCGCTTGATTCTACGCTCAACCTTGAACAGATTACGGGGGTCCAGGGAGAGGGCAGTTCTACCGTTCAAACCGCTAAGACATCAGCCGAGGGGCAGCAATCCGCTGTCAGTTACAAAGATGCGTACACGAAGTATCAGAAACTTTCAGAGGATGCTCTCACCGAAGAGCCAATTCCTTTGGGTTACAAGTTTTACGTGAAACGTTATTTCGAGTCGATCAAACCGAGCGATGAGTAGAACGAAATTATAGAGAAGCCGAGTTGTCATCACTCGGCTTCTTTGCAAAACGGTAGGGAGCAATATGTCCGAACACGCTGAAGAAAAATATGAAGAATTTCGCGAGACCTTTCTAAAAATACAACAAGAAGTATCCAAACAAATCGTCGGACAAAAAGAAATTATCGAAGGGGTTCTCATCTGTCTCATGACAGGCGGACATGCGCTGTTAGAAGGTGTCCCCGGCTTGGGTAAAACCCTGCTTATCCGGACATTACATGAGGTCTTAGACCTCAAGTTTGCCCGAATCCAGTTCACACCAGACCTGATGCCAGCAGACATCATCGGTACTACTGTTGTCGCTGAGGATGAAGACGGACGGAAGTTCTTTGAATTTCAACAAGGTCCCGTATTTGCCAATCTTATTCTCGCCGATGAGATCAACCGTGCAACCCCCAAAACACAGTCTGCTTTGTTAGAAGCGATGCAGGAAAAATCCGTGACTGTTGCTGGACAGCAGCGGGAACTCAAATTGCCTTTCTTTGTGATGGCGACGCAAAATCCGTTGGAGATGGAAGGCACCTATCCCTTGCCTGAAGCGCAGCTCGACCGCTTCTTCTTTAAACTCAAAGTTGAATATCCAAGCCTCGACGAACTCGATCTCGTCATGGAACGGACAACGCGGCGCGAAATGCCGTCCGTGAATAAAGTCTGTGATGGTGCGCAGATTAACGCATTGGAACAGATCGTCCGTGATATCCTCGTTGCTGAAGATGTACGCAGGTACGCTTTGCGGATTGTACTGGGTACACATCCCGAAGCGGAAGATGCGCCGGAACTGACGCAAAAATACGTTCGCTATGGTTCGAGTCCGCGTGGTGCGCAGGCGTTGATTCTCGGCGGAAAGGTTCGGGCAATTCTTGATGGCAGATACAATGTCGCTCGTGAGGATATTCAAGCCATCGCCCTACCGAGTTTGCGGCATCGGCTCATCCTTAGCTTTGAAGGCGAAGCAGAAGGGATTGACCCAGACGACATCATCCTGCATCTGCTGGAAGCAATTTAATATCTGGTGCGGGTTGTTGCCTGCTTGCATCTTTTTTTAATTGATAGTAACATCCGAAAATATAGTAAAATCTAAAAATAAATGCACACTTTTAGGAAGACAACCCCCCTC
>RKRO01000005.1 GCA_007571355.1 Candidatus Poribacteria bacterium
ACATATGAATTTCTTAATGATATTATATACACACCATATATCTTACCCTACAATATTAAACAGGAGGATTAGCAATGAGCAGGCAAAACAAGACTCAATCCGCTCATGATCGTCGTGTTCGCTCTCTCGCGAATGAGCTTAAAAACAAAGGGTGGAAAGTTCAGGCTGATGTATCAAATTTCGATCAGCCTGATCCAATTGGTAACGACGGGAGGGTTCCTGATATTCTTGCAACTCGGGGGAGCCGTACCAAGATTATTGAAGTTGAAACTCCCGGTACTGTTGATTCCCATCAAGAGCAGCATTCTACGTTCAGACGTAGTGCCGCTCAACGAGAGAATGGCGAATTTGAATTGGTTGTCACAAAACCAAGGAAGTCCTAACAATCAGAATCATTTGTGTTTGATTTCCAGTTTCAGAATGTGGAGATCAAACTCCGACTCTGTCAAACTTGAGAGTGTTGCCTCCTAATAGTATTGCGCAGATTTGAGGATTCAGGATTCATGTCTCTAGGGACTACTTTTTCACGAAATGGCGGCAATATCATTATTTGAGCAATACTCTCTGAAAAATTGGCGGTAGGAGGTTCAAATGAACTTATTAGAAGAGATTCAGAAAGATGCAATTGATACCTCAAGCGACTTAGGAAGTTTGCTCAGAAAGTGTAAGGTCTTAGCAGCACGCTTGGGTAGCAAAGAACTTGAAGACTGGCTCATTTGGGAGTCTAATGGTTACCCTGAGGATGTTCCGGTGCCTGAATACCGCGTATGGTCCCTTCAAGTGAAAGGGCATTTCTTTGGTCCGTTTGGTTCTGGGCTGAAGAATGCCCCGATTCCGATGTTATTACTCCCTGAAAAAGTTAAAAGAAGGTACAACGAGTATGAATGTAGACTGAGTATTGCCGCGGTTGAGTCTGCAATAAAGCAGAACAAAACAGGCATGTTTCAAGTTACTACTGGAGATCTGGCGGTAGTTTTAGGTGAAAAGGTGTACGAGAATATGAATTGCCTCCAATGTTGGGCAGAATTCAGTATAACCGATTTGGACGAACTCCTTAATATAGTGCGTGAACGAGTCCTGGATTTTTCATTAGCTGTTTGGAAAGAATATCCTAATGCTGGTGTAACAAACTCGAAGGCCTCGGAACCCCTTAGTCCTGATAAGGTGACACAGATATTTCATACAAGAATCCATAGCGGGATAGCAAATCTCGTAGGCACAGCAAACGATTCCTCCATAGGCTTCAATATCACACCAAACAATTTCGACACAGTCCATAGCGTGTTAAAAGACAATGGTGTATCGGAAAAAGATATTGCCGAGTTAAAAAATGCTGTGACACAAGATAAACCTCCCCAATCTCCCCGACAATTTGGTCCTAAGGTGTCTTCTTGGATAGCGAAGATGGTGCAAAAATCCTCAGAGGGCACATGGAACATTGCAATCGGAGCGGCGGGAAATCTTTTGGCGGAGGTAATTTCAAAGTTCTATGGGTGTTAAAATTTCAGTAACAATTGAAACATTAATCAACCAAATTAATAAGAGGTGGTGTAATGTCTAAAAAACGCAAGACTGATCGACACCTTACGAAAAAGCGAAGCAAGAGAAAACGACCTAAAGGGAAACGGATTGGAAATAAGCAGAAGTTGAAGATACAACTTTGTGTATCGCAGGGTAATTGGGGCAATATTCAACCTAACGAAATTGCTGTGTTGTTGCAAGACACCGCTTTTCATATTAACCAATTCCTTCTGGTTCCTTTTCAGGAAAAAATTCAGGTGGTTCCTTCACAAGTCGATCATCCTAAGGTTTTATATCGTTCGTCAACCGAAGAACCATACATCGTCTGGCTCTCTGTGCAAGATCATTTTTGGTGTCAGTTTGCATACCAGTTTGCACACGAATTTTGTCATGTTCTATCGAACTATCAAAAAATTAAGGACAATCCGAATAATTGGTTTCACGAAGCAATCTGTGAACTTGCCTCTGTATTTACTCTTAGGTGTATGTCCCGACGATGGCATACTCATCCAGCGTTCCCAAAGTGCACCGATTACGCAGCAACGTTAAGGGATTATTGGCAAAACTTGCTTAATAATCAAGATGCACAGTTGCCTGAAAATATGACTCTTCATAGTTGGTTATCATTACACGAAGCTGAGTTACGTGAAAATTCAGTTGCTGAACGAGAACAGAGAAATGCTCAGGCTTTAGTAGCATACCAACTGCTGCCTCTCTTTGAGAAAACTCCTAGTGGGTGGAATGCTATCCGTAAATTACCAAATTCTTCGGACAGACTTGCAGATTATCTCGTTTCTTGGCATAGAGCAGTTGATCTTGACGATAAGGCATTTGTAGCAAAGATAGCGGAGGAATTTGATTATAAGATTCCATTTGAAGAGAATTGAACATTGAGACCATAGAAAGGAAACTGTCAAATATAGGGCGAAGGAAATGCCATTTACAGCGGGGTGGACAGCGAAAATCGGGTATCGGCGCATCCAAGCAGAATTGAAAGCCGTTTTTCTGTCTTTACCGGAACGCTCGCGTTTCAATCGGCGGCGAAGAAACCTTTCTAGGGTGAGCGAAGCGATTAGCGTTGATTCCTTTCTGATCCTTGTCTGTGATTTCAAGCGTGCTAAGGAAACCTCAACGTCTGATTTCAAATGGGCAGATGGCACGGGAACTTCTGTGACTTATGGACATTGTGCCACGAAAAGCCTCGGCACTCTTTTCGGTTTTCGCGGCAGCCTGATAACCACGGCTAACGGTGTTCGGGTTGATTTTGCTATTGTTCTTGGTGATAAAGGATATGTCTCTGAGCACCTTCAGGCAGACCTGTTGGCAACCGAAGGCCCCGTCTTATTACCGACGCTGCGAAGCGATCAAAAGCAGCAGTATCCTGAGAGGTTTCGTAAACTTCAGGTGCGGATGCGCCGCCGCATGGAGACGACGATAGGTCAACTCACAGAGCCGTTTCCTATTTCTCGGGTGCGTGCGTTGAAGCATTGAGGGTTGTGGACGCGTATAAGCCATAAGGTCGGCAGTTGTGTTCTCGGGACTTTCGTCAATCAACGTCTCTAATTCCCCTTGATGAAACTCAAAAACCTCGTCCTCACATAAGGTAAAATCTATGAACATAAAATTAATTAGCACAAGTCGTTAACATTGTGATATAATTTTAATTAATAACTTTATCGGCTCATCTCAAGACTAAGTGCGAACGGGATTTTTAACCCACGTGTTTACTGACTTCGTTAGAGAAATAGCACCTATTTTTTACATGAGCCACTTTATCCTATACTTTACAACAGTTTGGACGATTCGACCCACATTTGGGTTGGATTCTCAAAGGTCAAGAGATTTTCCTACGCGTCTACACTACTTGGAACTTGCCGAAGAGTGACAGAGGTCTTGACTCGGCATAGGCTAACAGCCTATGCTACGGGGGCATAGGAAACTAACGGGCTCCTATGCTACAAAAGAGGGTGTCCGATCAGAAACTGTATCTTTAAAATTTTCCAAACTTTAGTATACTTAAAAAAATTGTAAACGGATAAGGTTTCTGTTATTGTTGTAGTAGAGCGAATAGAAATGGTTATTGCCCAACTTGCCTTAAATTTCACAAGATGGTGTATCTTGCCTTTACCTGAGATGCTGTTAATTTTAATGATTCTGGATCTATAGCCACGGATATGTTT
>RKRO01000353.1 GCA_007571355.1 Candidatus Poribacteria bacterium
CATCCAACCTATTTACTTTTGCCCGAACAATGAAGCGCGTAAGTGAGACTTAAATTTTTCTCTTGTTTATAAACGCACAAACATGTTAAAATAATGCAAATGGATAAATAAGGAGGACACAGATGAACACAAAATTGTGGGTTCCCGAATACGACACACCAGAATTATGGCATAAAGAGATCTCACGACGCAGTTTTGTCAAGACAGGCATTAGCAGTTTTCTCGGATTGATTGCGATGCAGCACTTCGGTTCGGGCAGTTTCGCGCAGCTTGAAGATGTCGTCCCGCGGGCGAAGCACTGTATCGTTCTATTTATGAGCGGCGGTGCCAGTCAGTTAGATACGTTTGACCCGAAACCCGGGAGTAAAAACGGCGGACCTTTTGCAGCGATTCCGACGCGCGCTACAGGTATACAGGTCTCCGAACATCTTCCAAATGTTGCAGAGCAGGCGCACCATCTTTCTATTATTCGTTCGATGGTCTCGCGGGAAGGAAATCATGAACGCGCCCGCTATTTACTACATACCGGATACGCCCCCGGTGGAGCCGTCAGACATCCGACGCTCGGATCCATCACTTCTCATTATCTCGAAGATGAATTTTTAGACCTGCCGAGTTGTGTGAACATTAATTCACCGACGTACTCGGGTGGATTCCTTGGTGCAGCGCACGATCCGTTTGTCATCAAAGATCCAACGGAACGTGTCGAAGACATCTCCTATCCAGCGCAGATGGACACGCACCGTTTTCGCGAACGGCTCAAGATGCTCAGAGCGATTGAGAGAGATTTTATCGCGAAACGGACGGGACGCAGCACAGAAGCACATGAAGCAATTTACAAGAAAGCAGACGAACTTATTAATTCCCCGAAAATAGATGCTTTTAATCTCGACGATGAACCGATCGCTACCCGCGAAGCGTATGGTATGAATAGGTTCGGTCAAGGGTGTCTTATGGCGCGACGGCTTGTGGAAGCCGGGGTCAAATTCGTAGAAGTCTCACTGGATGGATGGGATACGCACCAAAACAACTTTGAACGGACGAAAGAACTTCTCGATTGGGTAGACCCAGCGTACGCGATGCTCCTGAAGGACCTGTCCGAACGGGATCTTCTTGACGAGACGCTTGTACTCTGGCTTGGTGAATTCGGACGTACGCCGAGAATTAACGAAAACGACGGGCGCGATCATCACACTAACGGTTGGTCGGCTGTTGTCGCAGGCGGTGGCGTACGCGGAGGGCAGGTCGTCGGCAGTACGAATGAAGATGGGAGTCAGGTCGTTAGTGGGGCTGTCGGTGTCCCCGACCTCTTTGCATCGCTCTGCTTTGCACTCGGAATCGATGGTGATGAAGAAAACTACTCTCGTTCCGGTCGACCGATTCGCGTTGTCAACGATGGCACGGTTATAGAGGAATTGTTCACATAGTTATGGTTGTCAGGCCTCAGTTATCAGTTAAAGAAAGACGTGTAACAATAATCGCTGTTTGGCGCACCTCAAGTTGGGTAGATTGTTACAAAACGTCTCTTAGCTGATAACCTAAAAGCATGAGAGTTATCGCTGGCGCATTCAAAGGGAGACGTTTAGTTGCACCGAAGGGCAATCGTATTGTCCGACCTACGACTGATCGGGTTAAAGAATCGGTTTTCAGTATTTTACGAGAACAGGTAATTAACGCGAATTTTCTCGATCTTTGTGCAGGGACGGGGAGTATGGGGATTGAGGCATTGAGTCGAGGCGCGAAGCAGGTTACCTTTTTGGAACGCGACCCGCGGTGTATCCGCGTTATAGAACAAAACCTTCGCGCCTGTGGGCTTCCCATTGAATCCCACACGAAACATCTTGTTGCAAATCGCATGCCTGCTGTGAGAACATGCTTGCTCCGGCGCGATGCTCTGAAGGGAATTTCGTACCTCCAGAAACAAGCTGCTGTGTTTGAAATTATCTATTTCGATCCTCCTTATGGCACAAGTGCAGGGGGTAGCACAGAATTATATACGACTTGTTTGGCATTGCTTTCTGAGAACGCATTGCTCAGTCCGGATGGTACACTGCTTGTTGAGCACGCGAAGCGGTCTGTTATACCTGACCGAATTAGAGGTTTGGCGAGAGACCGAATAGTAGGCTATGGCGATACAGTCGTATCATTTTATCGTAAAGACGAAATATGGAAATTTTAAATCTTCAATCCGGAACCCCGTTTCAAATGGGAAAAGGTAAAAATTGGCGTGTTGTACACCCTGATATGGGCTCGACACAATTGACGTTGAACCATGGCCTCCACGCTCCCGGTCAAGAATTTACGCAGCACTATCACGATGCCTCAGAAGACGCGATTGTTGTCTTAGAAGGCGGTGGTGCAATCCGACAAGGAAGTGTCTATACGCCTATTGCTGCAGGTGATGTCATTTTTGTCCCTGCAGGTGAGGTGCACGGAACTGTCAATACGACACCGAATATGGCACGCTTGATTAGTTTCCAAGCACCGCCGGATATGGCACTCTACCGGGGCGAACGCGATACCCCAGGTGAAGTTCCAACGCCGCAACATGGGCATCGGAGCAACGTTCAAGTGCTTAATATGGCGCGATCGGGGCCTGTGTTCGGAAAATCGGTTGCCGAGTGGCGAAGTGTCGTCTCACCGGAGAAAGGTGCCGTACATCTCTCCTTAGATTACATCTGTCTTGACGAGGGGCAACACTTTACACACGAACCAATACACAGCGAATCAATTTATGTCCTAAAAAACGGGTGTGCTGAAGTAACAGATAATAATGAAGAGATGCAAACATTGCAACGTCACGATGTCCTCTTCGTCTCCCCTGGCGACTCCTTCTCACTTTCACAAGCTGGGGATGAACCGACGACAATTATAACGTGTTGGACGGTCGCTACCACTCACTAATTTTGGTGCAGACGGCGTTCATTTACCCTTCTTCTATTGGAGGAATGAATAAAGACTGGGCGAGTATACAGCAAGCCGAGTTTGTTGTAACAAACAAGCGTGCGAATCTAAAGTTGATTCCCTACATTGGCTGTAAAGCAGGTTTCAAAGATATTTTCGATAAAATAATACCTGATAACCTTGCAGGTCATGTTTATGATATATTTGGAGGCGGCGGGGCATTCTCTCTTTATGCATGCAATAGGTTTGGCTCTCATCGCGTTACCTATAACGACAACAATCCTGTTGTTGTAAATCTGATACGGCAAGTTCAAACATCTCCATCTAAGTTATGGGAGTTGTATAACGAACATTACCATAATTCTTCTACCGAGTATTATTACCAAGTCAGGAATCTATGTTTAGAAAACGGGGTGGAGGGGGCGGCGAACTTCCTTTATCTTGCGAAGAACGCGTTTTCAGGGAAAATCAGATTCAATTCAAGCAACAAATTCAATTCGCCTATCCGAAAAGGGAGTTCATGTCCCAAAGTCCGTCTTGATTCATTGTTGGATTTAAGTAAAACTATTCAAGACTTAACGATAATGAACGAAGATTATAAAGCGTTTGCTTGCGTCGATAACGCTTTTTTATATCTGGACCCTCCCTATTTCAACAATACCAATAGTCATTATAATGGCGTTCTTGATTTAGGGGAGTTCAATCAGTTTTTAAGAACGATTGAATTAGGAAATAAAGTAGTCTTATCCGAACAAAATCATCCGAATATATTTGACCTTCCTGACTTCTACAC
>RKRO01000055.1 GCA_007571355.1 Candidatus Poribacteria bacterium
ATCTGTTAGATTGTGTCTGTGTGGTTGCAAACTGACAGTTTGCGCTACATTTGCTTCCCGCTTGCTTGCGGCGGGGAACAAGAAATTGTAGGTCGGGTAGAGCGAAGCGAAACCCGACAGCACGGCTACCCTCTCTTCCTTGCGAGCAGGGGGCGGTTCCAAAACCGGAGGGTATCCTTAACGACTACCCCCCCTAACCCCCCCGCAAGCGGGGGGGAATAAGAGGTGGTGTTTCTTGAAGGTTGTTGTCAAGTCCGTAAGGATTGATGCTGCCCGCTGCTAAGGGGGTTAGGGATTACACAATGTCGCCCCATCTGTTAGGTCGTGTCTGCGTTCACACTTCGTCTCAAAAGCGATGGGTTTTGTGAAAAGCATTGATTTTAGAAGGCAACCCCCCTTGATCCCCCCTTATCAGGGGGGGAGTAGCCTCATCTGTTAGATTGTGCCTGAGTTTGCAAACTGACAGTTTGCGCTACATTTGCTTCTTGCTGATAAGGGTGGTGTTTTTGCAAACGCGAACATCCAACGCGAAGAAGGTGTTTCTTCGTGTGTTTTGTTTTCATTCAAATGTTTCTTTATTTTTGTATTTTCCGATAGGTTGTGCCTGTATAGTCGCAAACTGACAGTTTGCGCTACAGTTGTTCCCCCCTGATAAGAGGGGTTAGGGAGGATAGGGGTAGAAGCAAATGAAAACACACAACAAACTTTTCAACAGGCTCTGTGCGTTTGAGAACCTATTTGATGCCGCCCGAAAGGCATAACGTAGCAAACGTTTTCTTGTGTTTCTCTCTTGCGAATAGCCGAAGATACAATCCGAGGTGTGATGGTTGGTAGGCATTTTGCTGAACGCCATCACACCTCTTTATTTTTCTTTCCGCACAGGGAATGGCAGAAAGTAATCTTGACAATAGGGCGGAGTTGTGTTAAAATTTATTTTTGTAAAGTCAATATACACAGGAGACGCACACAAAATGGAGAACCATCCTTACGCCCCGGCGGAGATAGAACCCTATTGGCAAGCCGAGTGGCGGGAAAAAGAAGCATTTAAAGTTCCAAACGCTATCGAAATACTGAAAACGAAGCCGAAATTTTATGTGCTCGGCATGTTTCCGTATACCTCAGGTGCTGGACTGCACATGGGACACGCAAAGAACTACGTGCCGACGGATGTACTCGCCAATTTCCGGCGGATGCAAGGCTACCACGTGATGCACCCGATGGGATGGGATGCTTTCGGACTTCCCACGGAGCGGTATGCGGTCCGGGAAAATGAACATCCAGCGGACGTTACGAGACGGAACACGGAAATCTTTCAACAGCAGATCCAACGTATCGGTCTCTCTTACGACTGGTCTCGCAAAATTGATACCTCCCTCCCCGAATATTACAGATGGACCCAGTGGATCTTCCTGCGACTCTATGAAAAGGGTTTAGCATACCTCGCCGATGTGCCGGTCAACTGGTGTCCAGCGTTAGGCACCGTCCTCTCAAACGAAGAGGTAAAGGACGGCAAATATGTTGAGACCGGGGACCCGGTTGAACGTCGTCTGATGCATCAATGGATGCTCAAAATTACGGCTTATGCAGAACGACTGTTAGATGATTTGGATGTATTGGATTGGCCCGAGGGACTTAAAGAGATGCAACGGCACTGGATCGGCAAGTCGGAAGGTGCGGACATTACGTTCAACATCAAGGACAGCGATAAGACGTTCACTGTTTTCACGACGCGTCCGGATACGCTTTTCGGTGCGACGTATTGCGTCCTCGCGCCGGAACATCCGCTGGTCTCCGAGATAACGCATCCGGATGCCGCAGCTGCCGTTGACACTTACGTTGAGGCATCTGCGAACAAATCCGATCTCCAGCGTACCGACCTCGCCACAGAGAAGACGGGGGTCTTTACAGGGGCTTATGCGATTAACCCTTGCAACGATCAACCGATCCCGATCTGGGTTGCGGATTATGTACTGATGACCTATGGTACGGGGGCAATTATGGCAGTGCCGGGACACGATGAACGCGACCACGAATTCGCCTCAACCTTTGGTATTCCTATTATTGAGGTCATCAAGGGGGGTGACAAACCGATTGAAGAGGCACCCTTTGAAGGGGAGGGTGTCTGCGTCAATTCCGGTTTCCTCAATGGCTTGGAAGTTGCTGAGGCGAAAGAAAAGATGATTGCTTGGCTTGAAAGTGAAGGAAAAGGTGCGCGTCAGGTGCAATACCGCTTGCGGGATTGGCTCTTCTCGCGGCAACGGTATTGGGGGGAACCCTTCCCGCTGGCGCATCTTGAGGATGGCACTATTGTTCAACTACCGGACGAGGCACTGCCAGTGGAACTCCCACCGATTAATGCTTATAAACCGACAGAAGATGGCAAGCCGCCACTTGCGCGCGCCGATGAAGCGTGGCTGAAGGTGACACTCCCCGACGGCCAAATCGCGACGCGGGAGACGAACATCATGCCACAATGGGCAGGTTCCTGCTGGTATTACCTGCGGTTCCTCGATGCACACAATACCGAGGCACCCTTTGATACCGCACTCGAAAATTATTGGATGCCGGTAGACCTCTATATGGGGGGGGCTGAGCATGCTGTCTTGCACCTGCTCTATGCCCGTTTCTGGCATAAAGTACTTTACGATTCCGGTTTGGTCTCCACAAAAGAGCCGTTCCAAGGACTGCTCAACCAAGGCACGATTCTCGCCGAATCTTATCAAGACGCTGCGGGCAAATACTACTATCCGCATGAAGTTGAACATACCGAAGGGAAAACTGTTGCGAAGGGCTCCGGCGTACCGCTCCAAACACAGATGGAGAAGATGTCCAAATCCCGATTTAACGTCATCAATCCGAACGACGTTATCGACAATTACGGGGCGGACGCGCTTCGCCTCTATCTACTGTTTATTGGGCCCGTCACGGCAAGCACGCCGTGGCAGGATGCGGGTGTAGAGGGTGTTTATCGGTTCCTGCAACGCGTTTGGCGGCTCGTTATTGATGAAGAAAGCGGTGAGCGCAGCGAGAAGTTGATCGATGCCGTCGGTACAACGGAGTCCGAACTCTGGCGCGAACTCCACAAAACCATCAAGCAGGTAACAGCGGACACGGAATCGATTGACAAGATGAATACTGCAATCAGTCAGATGATGATCTTTGTGAACACTGCGACGCAGGCAGAGACGTTACCGAAGGAGATCATGAAGGTTTTCCTGCATCTGCTGTCGCCTTATGCGCCGCACATCGCGCAGGAGTTGTGGCATCGTCTCGGCGAAACTGGCTTCATCGCGCTGGAACAGTGGCCCACACACGATGAATCGGTACTCACAAGTGCCACTGTAACGATCATTGCCCAAGTCAACGGGAAACTCCGCAATCGGCTTGAACTTCCTGCGGATGCCCCCCATGAAGAGATTGAGGCAGCCGCACTTGCAGATGAACGGGTTCAACGATTTATTGAAGGGAAACCGGTTCGGAAGGTTATCGTCGTGCCGAATCGACTCATCAATATTGTTGTTTAGTCGTTATCGGTTATCGGTTTTCAGTTAACGTGGGGTGGAGAATATCGTAACATCCAAAAATAAATGCACCCTTAGACAAGGATACCCCCCCCTACCCCCGCAAGCAGGGGGAAATAAGCGGGCACTCGTGTCCATAGGCTGCGTTCCGATATTTACGGCGTTGACGATCAA
>RKRO01000166.1 GCA_007571355.1 Candidatus Poribacteria bacterium
CAGAGGTGCCTCGCTTCGATAGGATGTGTTTCCATAATTACGGACTTTACGATAAAAGACACCATAAACCTAACCGATTTGATTAATGTGACAATCCGAGGAGAGCAAAAATGTTGATCCAGAATCAAGCCAACACAAGTTTTGGTCGTTTCCTTATCTTTGTGCTTACAAGCCTTTTGGTAATCGGTTTCTATGCGAACTTTGCTGATGCAAACCCGATAAAAACCGCCTACAAATATCAGGAAATTAAGGCGATTGCTAAGGAACTCAAGCAGCAGCACACACCTGAAGCCTTCGAAAAGTTAGTGGAAAAATCCAACGAGTTCATCGCATTTCATCCAGAATACAAACGCGTGGATGAGGTCTATTATCTCCTCGGTAACGCTTTAGTGCAATTAGGGCGTGTTGAGGAAGGCATTGAAGTTTTTGCGGAGCTTGTTGAGAAACAGCCAGATGCACGTTATGTTAGAAATTGCCTGTTCGAATTAGGATTAGCCTACGACAAGCTCGGTAAATATGACGAAGCGGATAGAGCCTACAAGAAATTGATAGATCATCCAAAGTACGGTTCAGGATCGCATGCGACGCGCGCGAAAAAAATTCTCGAACAGGCGAAAACCGACCGGAAAGGCGAATTGCCGCAAGCCCCTGGTGCTCAATTGGCATCCCGCTCAAATCCAAGCAAGTGGATCGGTAAACCCGCGTCAGATTTTCAGGTAACCGGTTTGAACGGTGAAAAACTCTCCTTAGCGCAATACCGCGGACAGGTCGTGCTGCTCGATTTCTGGGCGACGTGGTGTGGACCGTGTATCGTTGAGATCCCGAACGTCAAGAAGACTTACGAAAAGTACAAAGACCAGAAGTTTCAGATTATCGGGATTAGTCTCGACAGATCACGGGAACCGCTTGAGGCGTATATTGAGAAAGAAGCACTCGCATGGGTTCACTATTGGGACAATACCCGAAAGGTCAGCCGTCTTTACGAGGTGCAGGCAATTCCGTCAACTTTCCTCATCGACGGTAAAGGTATTATCCGCAGGACGAACCTGCGTGGGGATGCCCTTGAGCACGCTGTTGCTGAATTGGTGCAGGAAAACCTTGCAAAACCTACCGACGCAGCCACAAAAACAGCTGAATCGAGACCACCGTCGAAATCAATTCCTGCGACAAAATTAACGAAACCGGAAACAACGCCGCAAAAGGCAACATCGGTTAACGATCTCAAAGCAAGGATGATGGAATGGGTCGGTAAACCTGCCCCAGATTTTCAGGTGACAGGTTTAAACGGCGAAGCACTCTCCTTAGCGCAATATCGTGGTCAGGTCGTGCTGCTCGATTTCTGGGCGACGTGGTGTGGACCGTGCATCGTCGAGATGCCGAAAGTTAAAAAGACTTATGAAACTTACAAGGATCAGAAGTTTCAGATTATCGGGATTAGTCTGGATAGGTCAGAGGCGCCACTTGCTGCCTACATTGAGAAAGAGAGCATTGCCTGGCGTAACTATTGGGATGAAGATCGAAGTATAAGAACGTTATACGGGGTGCAAGCGATTCCGACAGCCTTTCTGATTGACGGTGAGGGTATTATCCGCAAGGCAAGCCTCGGTGGCTTTGATGTTGAAACCGATGTTGCAGAACTCCTAAAAGAGAATCTCGATCGCGCCAAAGAAATCATCAAAGCAGCTGCCGCTGCGCACGGTGGGCTTGAGAAACTTGAATCGGTAAAAAGTATCATGATGGAGTCTCAGAGTTTTGAATACTTCCCTGACGGTTCTACGCAAGATGAAGGTAAAATTAAAACATACTTTTACGCGAACAAATTCCGTAGCGAATGGCATTATCACAACCATAAGGGTGGCATAATCTTCGACGGCGAATCGGTGTTTACGATGACAGATGGTGAGGTCAAACTTCTTCCGCCGGAGAAAGGCAAGTCTTATGCGACTTTCTTTAAAGATAGCCTTTCCAGAGAACCGATTTGGCTTTTACCAGCACTCGCAAAAGGCGATATTCCTGTGCAATACTTAGGAACGGAGAAGGTAAAGGGGATCCCCGCTTCCGTTCTCCTCATTACACAACCTTCGGGAAAAAAGTTAAAAGTCTTCATTAGCGAGGAAACGCACTATGTCGTACAATTCAGTTACGACATTGAAATCGGTGGTGCCGCAGAAAACGTTGTCGCATTCTTTAATGATTATCAAGATGTTGACGGCATTAAGATCCCACATCACCGGGTCACGAAAAACGGTGAATATCGGCAAGTGTTAATCACTGACATTACATTGAACGCCGAAATTGACGAGGCACTCTTTCGTGGACAATAAAACAGTGGGGGAGGGGGTTGTAACCTCGAATTACGAAAATTATGGCACAGGTTACCTTGATAGATGTCACTAAAATCTACGATGGCAATGTTCACGCAGTCGAACAGGTAGGTTTTCAGATTCCTGACGAGTCGTTTACGGTACTCGTCGGGCCATCGGGGTGCGGCAAGTCAACGATTTTACGCATGATTGCCGGACTGGAAGAGATTACCGAAGGCGACATCTATATCGATGACCAACGCATCAACGACATCCCACCTAAAGATCGGGACATCGCCATGGTCTTCCAAAACTATGCGCTGTACCCGCACATGACGGTGTCTAAGAACATGGCGTTTGGACTGAAACTTCGCAAATATCCCAAAGCGGAGATTGAACAGCGTGTCAACGAAGCAGCGGAGATACTGAGCATTTCGCATCTCTTGAACCGCAAACCGAAACATCTCTCCGGTGGCGAGCGTCAACGCGTCGCTGTCGGGCGGGCAATCGTCCGACATCCGAAGGTGTTCCTGTTCGATGAACCGTTGAGCAACCTTGATGCGAAGCTGCGTGTGCAAATGCGGATGGAAATCAGTCGGCTGCATGACCGACTCAACGCTACTATTGTCTACGTCACACACGACCAAGTCGAAGCGATGACAATGGGGGATCAGATCGTGGTACTCAATGAAGGGGAAATCCAACAGATCGCTGATCCGGGGACACTCTATCACAAACCCGGGAATCAATTTGTCGGCGGCTTCATCGGGACACCTCCGATGAACTTTATAGAGACGCGCATTGTGAATAACGGCGGTACCACGACACTTCAGTTTGAGAACTTTGAGGTAGAATTGGATACCCGTCTCCAATCTGCATTGAATGGGTTTTCTGGGGATTCAGTGACACTCGGCATCCGTCCAGAGGATATTCACCTCGGTGAAAATGGAAGGAACCGTGTTGCAACACAGGTGGAACTGGTTGAACCGCTCGGAAACCATGCGCTCTTGTATCTGCAGACAGGCAAAAATAACTTTGTTGCACAGTCCGATTTGATGGATATTCCAGAGCACAATGCCCCATTGACCGTCCGTTTTAATATGGACAAAGCGCACCTGTTTCACCCAGAAACAGGTGATTCCTTGATGGGAATGTAGGAGCATAATCCAAGTTGCTACTGATGTTCTCATGTGGGCGAGGGGACCTCGCCCCTACGATTTTCGGCGAAGGTATTGTCCGAAGATAACCCCCACGAAGACAACCCCCTTGAAGCAACACTTTCTTCACATTGGATTTTAGCGTTTGCAAAAACCCGCCCTTATCAGGGGGAATGCGCACTTTTAGGAAGACAACCCCCTTGAAGAAACACCCCAGCAAAAACCCCACCCTTATCAGGGGGGAACGCTTTGGCTTGATGTGTTTCAATCCTTAGGGGCTTTAGGATAATAACGCCTGAATTTGCTGCCATGTTTTCGCGTCTATGGGAATACCTTCCCGTTCTCGCTTGCGTTGTTCCTCCCACCCGCGTTCCCCTGGCATCCGAATTGCGTCAACGCCGGCAGCGCGTTTTGCCGATTTGAGATACCCGATAAACTGCTCTATCTCCGCACTGAACCCCGGAAACGCCCTAAAACTCGCGACGTTGATGACAAGGACGAACAGTCCGTTGCCGACGCGGGCATCCGCGCCTTGGCTACACCCGGTACCTGTGAGCGCGCCTGCCAGAATATCCACAATAACGCTGAGACCGAATCCCTTATGTTGCGCGATCCCACCGAACGGCAATAGGGCAGCAGGCGGCACGCCATAGAAATCATCCGGATTCGTCGTTGACTCGCCCTTCGCGTTAATGAGCCAACCCTGCGGCACTGCCTCGTTTCGGTGTTGTTTAACCCGAACCTTCCCTGATGCAACAACACTCGTAGACATATCCAACACAATCGGATCGTGTCCATCCATCGGCACTGCGCACGCGATCGGATTCGTTGAAAGCCTGCCTTCAATCCCACCGTGGGGTGCGACACACGTACCGCCGCCGTGATCGTTCGCCATGAGCATCCCAATCATCTCCGCGTCCGCTGCGAGGCACGCATACCCGCCTAACCGACCCACCTCATTGCACCGTGAAACAGCAACGGCACTGATGTCGGTCTGTGTTGCCTTCTCAATCGCCAATTCAACGGCGCGCGTCGCAATCACGGGACCGAACCCCCAATTGCCATCTAACACCGCGATGGATGCGGATTCATGGCGCGTCTCTATGGTAGCACCCGGTTGGATTAATCCCGCCTCCAACTCACGCACATATTTGGGGAGATGAATAACACCGTGTGAGTCGTGTCCGACCCGGTTGGCATCCACCATAGAACGGGTCACGATTTCCGCTTCGGCTGCTGGGATGTTTAATTGTTGAAAGACGTTGCGGCAGATAGCGGTGAGTTCTTCTGCTGTTGTAAAGTTCGGCATCGCGATGCGGCTCCTTGTATGGGGTGCCGCTATTTTACAAACTCTCATCCGTGTTGTCAAGCACAAATAATACCATTTGGAAATAAACGATTCTCATTAACGAAGAACCAGTGCGTCGTCGAGCAATTCATTGAGCTCTTACATACAAATACTTCATAAAGCTCCAATATCTTTATTTTTCAGATATGGTAAAAAAAATTGCCCGTTGTGAGATTTTTCGGCGAAATCTGCATTCATGTCTTATGAAAGCACAAAATCCGCATTTCGATTTGTGAGGTTTAAACGATACTGCTTTCAACCGGAGGATTTCATATCAGGTGACTGATGAGCAAAGGCGAGATGCAGAACTCGTTCGCAAAATCTTATCTGGAGACGAAACCGCTTTTTCGGAGCTCTATGCCCTCTACAGGCACCGTATCTGCCAATTTATCGAGCGTAAAATAGGTGATTGACAGGCTGCCGAGGAGCTTACCAATGACACATTCCTTAAAGCGCGAAAGCATTTAGAAATGCTTGATGCACCTGAAAAAGTTCTGAATTGGTTGTTTCGCATTGCGAATCAACTGGTCATAGGATGGTACCGAAAGGGAACGGGACGCGATCCTATGCAATTGGCGATCGATATTTATGAAGCGGAGGGAGAAATTGCATCGACTACAGTTGTCCATCAGATAGCACACGGATACGAGATAGATACACAGAAATGGACAGCACTCTCGGAAGCCATTGCACAGTTACCTGAATTAGAGCAGCAGATGTTTCGGCTGCAACTTGAACAGAAAAGTTACGAAGAGATTGCCGAAATATGCGGGGCTCTGTAGGTTCTGTAAGAAATAGGCTATCTCGTGCGAAGCAGAAGTTGAGAACCTGGGCAGCAGCTTGGGAAGAAGCAAATGCTGAAGGCCTGGACTTGGATTTCTTAGCTTTTAGCAAGCGGTAACGACGAGAGATAATTATTCATCCAAATGGCGACTCGCCTGATTTATGTTTGGGCGATGTCTGCAATGGATTAGGGAACTTCGCAATTGGTGCGAGTTCACCCAAACGATACTACCGTTTGGACAACGATTAACAATTGTATCCGAATGTCGAACATTAGGTTGATTTTGTTTTCTGAAATTCTATATTTTCGGTACCCGCAGAGTCGAAGTAGGGTGGGAACTTCGATTCGCAACTCATCAGAATAAATCGAACAAAACCTAAAAACCAAATAGTCTTATGATTAACGCTTTGTTATTTACAAAAACTGGGAAATGTGTTACACTTCTTCACATCTCCCCGAAAATTAAAGGAGATCTTTAAAATGAAAATCTTAACGTTGACAGGCATCTTTGGGCTTATTGCCCTCTTTTGTCTACTCCCCCCTGCACACCCTTCTGCACAAGGGGTAGGTTTCGAGGTAGATGACGTTTACGGCCACGTCATTGTCTATGGACTTTATTACAGCGATCCATGGACAGGCAGTTCACATGCAGTAACCGTCTATAACAACCGTCAACGGGCAATCACCTATTCTTATGAGTGGAAGCATGAGGTAAGAAACTTGCAGGGGAATATTCTTGCAGATGATACAGAATGGATCCCCGCACCTGCTCTAAAAGCTGGCAGGACAAGGCAACATTCCTCACAACGCGGTGTAAACTTTGACGATGCGGGTTTACGCAGAGGTTTTCGTTACAGTTTAAAAACTTACACCTCGCTTAATGTTACTGGAATCAATCCGGAAGATTACCCACCGGAATATCCCCACGGTTGGATAGAAAGTGAGTCCATTGATGATTTTGATCATCGATAGGATAGATTAATCCTTTGAAGAAAGAGGACATCAAGCACCCGATAGGTATGGTGGCCTCTTTCACTCTTCAAAAGGAGATGTCCCTATGCATAAGCTTTTGATTATTTCATATTTCTCTCTGCTCGTTTCAACTCTTGCCATGGCAGATATTGTCTTCATTTCTGATCGCGATGGAAAATCCAACATCTACGTGATGAATGATAATGGCAGTCGTGTTCGAAGGTTAACAAATACACCTTTTTATATAGGCGCACCAAGGTGGTCCCCAGACGGCAGTCAGATCGCATTTCACATGGATTTGCACTCAACGGACCCTCATAAACCACAGCAATATGATATATTCATCATGAACGCAGACGGCAGCCATCAACAAAGGCTCACCGACCACCCCTCGTTAGATACGTCTCCATCTTGGTCGCCCGATGGAAAATATCTCACATTCGACAGTGGCCGCAGTGGAAACGTTGAAATCTATATTATGGAGATCGCGACACGGAACATTAGGCAAATAACGAAGGCAGACACGCCCGATGATTTTGCTGCAAATCCGGAGTGGTCCCCAGATGGCACACAGATTGTTTACGAGTATTCAAATGGACAGAGAAGGCATATCTATGTCATGGATGTAGATGGCGGAAATGCCCGACCTGTGCTCAAAAAACCTAGAACGGGGATTTGGGGCGGGGGCCTAATCAGTTTGGGCCCGAGCTGGTCCCCAGATGGTCAGCATATCCTCTACAGCGAATCAGAGTTTGTAGCGGGACAAGGCCGCGTTGCTGATACAATCCTTATCGTAGACAAAGACTCTCGACAATTACAAGTCCTAAATCCCCCAAAGCGTTGGCGGGTAGAAGATGTTCGTTGGGCAGATGATGGGGAAGCCTTGCTCTTCCCTGGGATCCCGGGGGGGGTAAATGATTTCGGTCTCAAAATTCTCAAAATCTATAAATACCACCTACGCAGTGGGCAGATCACCAATCTCACGGATCATCCCAGTAATAACTGGATGATGGATTGGACTCCGCACACCTCCCTATCGGTTTCGTCAAGAAAGAAGTTAGCTATACAGTGGGCGCGGTTAAAGAACGTCGAGAACAATCCTTTCAGGACATCCTCTCCATAACCTCAACCTCTGATGCGTTTATGAATTGCCCAAGATGTCAACACAAACACTTCGTCAAAAATGGACACATCAACTTACGGCCCATCTTCGCTAATCCTCAATCACTTCTAACGCTTGCATCCGCTCAAGGGCGAAGACGCGGGTATCCCCTCGCAACTCACAAAATCCCTCTACACACAACGTCTCACCAGATTCTCGGTTGTTTGGGATGTTGAAAAGCCGTTCAGGTCTAACGACGCGTGTCTTCCACCTTTTATCACTCGGCTTCTTATAGTTAAACTGGATTTTCTGGCTGCTTTCAATAGCCGATTGGATGGCGGAGAACTCTTTCAAGAATTCGGATTGTGACGGTTTTAGCGTCGCGGTACCGAAAATATCGCCTTCATGGTACATATTCCGATAACATTCTGCACAAATGAGGGTAAGATTATCCAACGCATTTGTCCCACCTTCAAATACGGGGATGTCGTGAAGTAGATAGACATCCTCTTCCTCCTCACAATATGAACAGATGGAACCGTTTTCGCTGATGATTTCTTGTTTTCGCTCATCCCAATCCGGTGGCCAACACGGCAGATAGTCATATATTTCGCTTAAGATGGATTCTACCTTCGCGAATTTCGCGCGCAAGTCTTCAATCTCTGTCTTGGCGGCAACGTCTTGTTGCTCGACTTCAGTTGGTGCAAAGAGCGAGAGAATAAATTGTGACTTCTGACTCCGCAGTGCAGTTTCAATCTCATGTTTCCGCATTTGCAACAGGAGGACACACGAATAATGCAAGTATTCGCCGTTGGAGAGTGCGATATCGTATTCGTAATCACTCCTTATTTTACACACAGGACAGTAAGACATTTTTACACCTCCTAAATGTTAGGAATCCAAAAGGCGTTCACTCGAAGACCGTTTTTGGAGAACGGGAAGCCCGTAACTCTGGATTGTTAAATCGTTGATGATTTTCATCTTAACCTGCTATTCTGGGTCTCGGCAGTGGCCACAAATAGGATATAGTATCTATCCGTTTCCTTAAACCGTGGCCGCAAAATTCTTATCGTTGCTTGTTTAGATAAGAATACCATCTCAACTTTTCATTGTCAAGCGGTTTTATTGCTACAGCCAGAGGCTTCTACTAAACTTTGGACAGTTTTATAGTAAATCCTATAATTATTTGTGCACACGGTAACTCGTAGGGGCTGGGTCACCCAGCCCTTACAAACGTAAAAAGTGTAAACATATTTTGCGATTTTACTATAAGTTCCACGTCACAGATACGGCATAGCCTTTCAGAACACAGGGCACGCCGCTGGGGTGCGGTCTTTTTCTCTCAGTGACCCGCCTCTGCGAAGTTCGGGAAAATAGAGAGCCCTTTGAAAATATAACGCTCACGCAACAAGCACTGTCCAGACGATAGCACTATTTAGAAAGGGTATATTAATGATGCTTGTTGTAGACGTTCAGGATTCGCGAAGGCAGTATGGGGTGCGCCGTCAAAGATCAGTTTGCCATCGTATAATAGGAGGACGCGGGTGGCGTATTTCAAGGTGAGTTCTGTGTCGTGCGTTGCGAAGATGAGGGTTTTATTTTCCTGCTGGATCTGGGCACTTAGTGCGTCCATGAGCTGATGGAGGTGCTGTGCGTCTTGACCTGTGGTCGGTTCATCGAGAAGAAACAAGTCGGGGTGTAACGCAAAAGTAGCGGCGACAGCAACCCGCTGACGTTGCCCCCGCGATAACGCGTAAGGTGCCTCTGCTGCGAAATTGACCAAATCGAACTGGGTTAATATCCGATTGACTCGGTTTTCAAGGTGCTGCGTGGCGAATTTAAGGTTTTTGGGACCGAAGGCCACTTCATCAAGAACTGTTTCTGCCTGCAGTAGCAAATCCGGGTTTTGAAAAACGATACCAACCTTGCCTGCTAACTGATGGAGTTTCAAACGACGACACGACTGACCGTCAATAGTGACCTCACCCGATGAGGGACGCAGCAGGCCAGCGACAAGATGTATCAATGTTGTTTTACCGGATCCATTTGCTCCCATGATTGCTATCACCTCACCGCGTGAGGCCACACAAGAAACCTGATGGACAGCATCGTTGTCGGTTTTCGGGTAACAGAAGCAGACATCTCTGATAGCGAGGAGTGCTTCAGGATGTTCTGCATCCGCTGTGTGGTGATGTGCTGGTATCGGCGTTTTGGATTGGACAGCTTCTGACATAGGGACTGCTTCTGGAACCTGTACGCCTAAACGCCTATATGGCGTGAAATCTTGAAACGCCTCGGTTTTTGGCAAATCCAGACAGAGTTGACCGTCGTCCATCAGCCAGACGTGATCGCACAAGGGTGCTATGTCTCTCGTGCGATGCGTTGCCAAGATAACTGTTATACCCAAGTCGTTATTGAGCTGCTTCACAATGGTGAGGATGTCCCGCGCACCTTTAGGGTCAAGGTGACTGGTGGGTTCATCTAAGAGTAGGACTTGTGGCTGCATCGCACAGACAGCAGCAAGCGCGACACGCTGTTTCTGGCCGCCAGAGAGCGTTGAAATCTCACGTGACTCAAATCCTTGTAAACCGACCTGTTCCAAAGCGGAAGTTATCCGTTCTTGTATTTCTTCGGGAGGGAGACCGAGGTTTTCGAGTCCAAAAGCGATCTCATCTTGGACCAGCGTGCAAAAGAGTTGATCGTCGGGATTTTGGAAGAGGAGGGAGACCTGTTGACACGTGGTAGCAAGCGGTTGCGTCGCTATATTTTTACCGTCAAGACGCACCGTTCCCTTGAGTACACCCGCCGATGCGTGTGGAATCAATCCGTTCAATGTCCGCAATAAAGTGGATTTACCGCACCCTGTTGGCCCCGTCAATAGGACAAACGCGCCGCGAGACACACGAGTCGTGATGCCCTGAAGTGTCGGGGTCTCTCGACTTGGGTAAGTAAAGCGGAGATTTCCTATTTCAATACATGCCATGGTCCGCTAACTCAGGCCTTCAATTTGGATAGGAACAGAGCCGAAGAGTTGCTCTAAATGCCGCGTGACCGACTCATGGAAAGCATCAAAAGTTTCTTGGACGTTCTGCTTGAAGTCGTCGGTGTGATGCTTGAAAATATTGTGGAGTTGTGCGTGTTGGGCATGGACACGAGCAAAGAGACTATGGACGTATGCTTGGAGTTCACCAAGCCGCTCTGTTTGTGCTTTCGCGAAGGTACCGACTGCGGTTTTGAAAGCAGCTAATTCCGCCTCTAAGTACGCCTTGAACATTGACTGCTGAAAACCTGTCAATGCGCCTTGTGCAGCGTATTGAAAATCCTTATGGATTGCATTGTACTTTGTTTTAATGCGTGCAAAAAGCTGGCGCGAATAGTTCTGGATATCACCTGTCCGGCTGCCTTGAGCATCCACAAACTGTGGAACCTTCGCTTTGAACGTATCCATCTCTTGATCCAGGAAGTTCCGAAAATCCTCAACAGCAAGGGTGTGGCGGGTTGTTTTTTCGAGGTGATATCCCATAACCGCCAATCGGACAGCTTCAGGAAACATCTGACGATAATTTTTGATGGCTTTCACCAAATAGCGGGCGTATTCCACCCCTTGTCTGGAAAAAAGTTGCCGCTGAATGGAGCGGGCAAATGCTATTATTTCCTCTTTTCGAATCGCCCTTACGTTATTGTGCGTCTTAGGCATGTGCTCGAGCAACGTCAAACACCGGGAAAAATAGTTCTTCAAGGTCGGATCATAGAGCGTTGAAATAACCCGCCGATACTCAGCGATAAGTTTCTCGCGCGGCATTTCTGGTACGAAGTTGAGGCTCATATCGGTGTTGTTTCCGCTGGATTCCACAAGTAACCGATCTTCCTGTTTTAATCGGTGCCAGAGGTCGGTCTCCTTTAAAGCCGTAAGCAGGCCTGCCATTGCCATCGGGATGCCGGCTTCTTGAATAAAGTTGATGTGTGAATCAAATTCCGTATCACCATCAAGTCCGATGATAAAGCCGCCTGTTACTTCTATCCCTTTGCTCTGTATTTTTCTGATGGCGCGCATGAGGTAGCTGCCAGCTTCTTCTTCTTTGCTCGTATTCTGTCCTTTGGAGGTGCTGAGAAGTGCCTCCTCATTCGGGCTTTCGATACCGAGGAACACCATGTTAAATCCTGCGTCAGTCATTGCGTCAAGCATATCAGGGATTTCAACGAGGTTGACGCTGGCTTCAGTGAACAGCGAAAGCGGGAATTGCCGTTTTTCCTGCCATTCTTTGACAGCGGGGAGCAAACGCATCGCATCACGTTTGTTGCCGATGAAGTTGTCATCAACGACGAACATCGGACCTGTCCAACCGAGTTTATAAAGGAGTTCAAACTCTGCAAGCATCTGTTCATTGCTTTTTGTACGAGGGACGCGGCCAAACAATTTGGTAATATCACAAAATTCACAATTGAAGGGGCAGCCACGTGAAAATTGGAGTGCCATTGAGCCGTAAGTGTTAACATCAATGAGATCATAGCGCGGCGGTGGCGTTTTCGTGATATCCGGTTTCCGTTTCTCACGATATACCTCTTTCGCAGAACCACTTTCAAAATCGGTCAAAAAGTCTTCAAAGGTTTCCTCAACCTCACCCATGAGAAAATGGTCAATCTTGGCATCCGTTTCCGCCTTGATATTATCGTAATAGGAGGTAGGATGGGGGCCGCCGGCGATAACCGGAACCCGCGCTCGATTACAACGCTCAGCGACTTCATAGAGCGATGCTTTTTGAACAATCATCGTTGATGTCAAAACAACATCTGCCCACTGGAGATGTTCATCTGTCAAGGGTTCAATGTTCATATCAACGACTTTTAACGCATAATTCT
>RKRO01000054.1 GCA_007571355.1 Candidatus Poribacteria bacterium
CATACCGAGGAACCCCGCCGAGATGCCGAGCGTTTTCAGAGAACCGCTCAGGCTAATAATACCAAAAATGGCAATAATAGCTGTCCAGATATAGCCCCATACCGCCATGAAATTTTGGGCGTTTGTTTCCAAGAGCGCGCGCTGGTAAACATACCGTTTGACGAAGTATCCTAAAACTGCTTTGAGAATGAGTAAGGTTGCTATCGTGACGATACTTAAGAGAATGCCTTTAAAAGGTGAATTCACAATAGTATTAAGTACGGACTCTAACCACTCTATGAAATTGAGAAACATCCTTGTGAGGTACTCCTTTGAACGATTTGATGAAGATTGGTATCTTTAACATATTCAGGGCTTACGCAAATTTGGCTCCGGTCCGCTCTATTAGATGATTTTTTTGGAAAACATAGCATTCTAACCGCACAAACTGGGAAGTTTGTGCTACAATGCGTAATTTCTAATATTGTTAATCAATCAAAATCTGTTCGACGGAATGGACGAACAGGACATCGTTTGCCCCCTCGTAAGACCGTAATATTTGATCGAAGTTATTGGAATCTATGTTTTCAGGCGTTAATCCGACGATCGTCAAATCGGCTTGGTTAGAGCGGAGGACTACTTCATCTTCTAAAGCTCCTTGGCCTTTGTAGGACACGGAAGTGACATTTTGCATGGAGATGGGCAATCTGCCTTCTTGCATGAGTGCTGAGAGTTTATTCGCCTCTTGCTCTGCATCTGTTGAATCAGAGCACACAAAGAGCCGTATTTCAGCACGTTTCCAATCCGGGTGTCCGACGATGATATACGCGAGCAAAAGCATCATTGGTGCATTGCTCAAGTTGTCCTCTGTTACCCAAACGTGGATGGAAGACCTATAACCGAACCGATAGCCGGTGGATCGTAAGATTAAAACGTTGAACAACGACTTCGCGGCAAGCCGTGCCCCTTGTACAACTTCTTCAATCTCATCGGTATTTTCGCGATCAAACTCAAGTAAGATACAGTTATTCGGTAATCCGGAGATACCGGGCATTTGTAGTATCTGTGATAATGCAAGTTGGAACGTTGGACAGATCAGGGAATCGACAAAGATACCTGCTCGACTGACCTCGGTGCGTTTAATCAAACCATCGACTTTGATACGGGCTTGAATCTCACTGGAAAATGAGTAATCTCCACTAAAGAGTCGGATAAAGTGGCCGAACCCGTGCCTATGGCAGATCCAGCGGAGCAGATCGAAATGACCGAGGCGGCGTTCTCCAAACCGAGTCACTGCAACGATGGAAGGGCGCCACCCTCCTTCGGATGCCATGACTCGACTTTTTTGCAAGGTTGTTTGTAGCCACCGTGTGAGTTGGAACATCGTTCCTTGGAAGATCGCTGCAAGGTCGCGTTGCCCACTGTGACCGCGACGGAGACCGAGATAGGTTATCGCCATCAGTACGATGGAGACTAAAGCGTAGAACGGACTGATCTGCATCATCAGGATGCCACACATCACTGTGCCTACGAGCGAGACATACCAGCGGGAATGGAACGTTGGACGGTAAGAGGGGTTGCCCGCGAAGTGTTCTAAGAAGGAGACCGCACAGAGTGCCCCGTAGGTCACCATAAAGAACATTGTTAAAATCTGGGCGATAAAGTCCAGTTCGCCGATGGCCACGAACACAATCGCGATAATTCCGGACAGACATGTTGCGTATATCGGTTCTTGTGTATCACCGACACCTTTTTCCATGAGGCGGTTCAATTTAGGGATAGGGAGTACGTTGTCTCGAGCGAGCATCTGCAGTGTTCTTGGAGCGACCATGATTGAACCGAGGGTAGAGGAGAGTGCGGCTGCCCCTAACCCGATGAAGATGATGGGTCCCCAAAGCGCGACTTTCTCCATGATGAAATGGTCCGCCGCGAGTGCCTCAGGTGTGGCACTCCCTGCTAATTTAATTGCGACAAGCACGTAAACCAGCATCCCCGCGAGGGTGGCACTAATTGTTCCAAGGGGTATGCTTTGGCGTGGGTTCTTTAGGTCCCCGGACAGCCCTAAACCGGCAATCATGCCAGTGAAGGCGGGGAAACACGTGGCGAAAACTGTGCCGAAACCATCCGGATCGCTAATGCGGGAAGTGAGGTTCAGCCCGCTGGGGCGTATCTCTTCCGGACTCTCACCAAACAGGAACGCAGCGATTGAGACGGCAAGAATCATGCATACACCCCACAAGACTTGCACACCCATACCCGCACCTTTTGTGAGCATCAGTACAATAATCAGGACGGTACAAGGGAGAGAGACCCAACGTGGATCCAATGGTAAATCACGGTTGACTGCAAGCCATTCATAGACAGGTTGAAAGGCTTCTGCAAATGCGACAATATAAAAAGCGACTGAGATCGCTTGGGATATATATAACGCGATGCCTATGGTGCCACCGATACTTGCCCCGAAGGAGCGGCTGACGATATAGTAGGCACCACCGCCTGCCACACGCCGGTTCGTTGCGATCTCGGATACTGCCAAGACTGTCGGTATCGTCACAAGATGCCCAAGCATGACAACCATCAGAGCACCCCAGAGTCCGACGTGAGCGACAGCGTAGCCGAATCGTAAGAATAGGATCGCACCGAGAATCGTACTAATTGAAGCAAGGAATACAGGGGCGGTACCGAAGCCGTGCCCCAGTTGGATATCCTGATCGCTACCACCGCGTTCAGATCCAGGTTGTTGACCAGGGTTTGAAGACATACCAGTTTCCTTTCACTTGGTAGAAGTCAGATAGATAACGGGTTTAGGTGTTATAACGTGAGGCGCAGTATAGATAGATACTTGTAGTGCCAACTTTCTGTTAGCGGTTCACTATTATAAGTCACAGCGCCACTTAAACGCAAACCTAATCGCGTAGACATGTTGAACGTGATCGCGGGTTCTGCTGAAAATTTATAGTTTTTGAAGCCAATTTCCGGTGTAAATTTTAACTGTATATTGAGTTTTCGCCATCCTACAGATGAAAATGCCAGCCACCGGAACGTTGTCGGATCAAATTGTCTTAAATCAATATCTTGAAGCGGTTGGATATTTTCAATGAATCCTCCAATACCGCCGGATACTCGGAGTTTACCGCTCTCATAAATGGTAGGACGGACATAGATACCAATTTGGGATGTCAAAGCGGTGCCTTTAGTGATATTGCGTTCCAAGTCTGTAAATACCTCAATGCCAAAAGTCCGAATCCTGAAACCGCCCTGAGCATGTAATTTGACGATTTCAGAAAGCACGTCTTCTTCACCGGAAGTGCGCGATCCAAAGAGCCCCGCCCAACCATTAATCCTACGGATTGGGGCGACAGTCGTCAGACTGAGTGTCTGTGAAGCACCATCACCGCTTATACCAATATCTAAAGTTTTAGCATCACGCGGTAAATCGGCAAACTGGGAATATACAGGTATCGTCTGAAAAATCAAACAGATACCTCCGACGACAAGCAGAAATAATCGTCTCAATTGCGTACTGTCGAAATAGAGCGACAGCACTTCTATCAGGCTTTCCATTTTCCCCCTCAATTGAAGACGTTGATAGTGGAAGTCATTTAGGATTATTTATGAACTCATAGCGAGTACGGTTTATGAATGGTTGAAAGTTATACGAAAGTTAATCATAGCATACGCTAAATGACGGAACCCCAGACGGGTCTCTTTG
>RKRO01000239.1 GCA_007571355.1 Candidatus Poribacteria bacterium
GGACCTACTCATGGAATTGGGCGGTGCAATGAGTGGCGAACATGGCGATGGCCTCGTTCGGAGTGAATGGATAGAGAGCATGTTCGGCCCAGAAATATACCAGGCACTCACCGAGGTGAAAAGAGCGTTTGACCCAAACGGTATTATGAATCCGGGAAAAATTGTCGACGCGCCGCCGATGACAGAAAATCTCCGCTTCGGCAGCGACTACAACACCATTAAAATTGATACTTACTTCGATTTCTCAAGCCAAGAGGGTTTCAGCAGGGCAATTGAGATGTGCAACGGTGTCGGGGCATGTCGAAAAACACTGACTGGCACCATGTGTCCCTCTTTTATCGCTACACGTGAAGAAGAGCATTCAACGCGTGGACGTGCGAACGCGCTACGCTCGATCATTTCGGGTGCCTTGCCACGCACGGAATTCACAAATGAACGACTACAAGAAGTTCTGGATTTATGTCTCGGATGCAAGGCATGCAAAGCAGAGTGCCCATCTAATGTAGACATGGCGAAGATTAAATATGAAGTCATGGCACACTACCACAAAGCGAACGGTTTGCCTTTGCATCGGCGGCTGTTTGGTGAGATCGGTGCTCTCGCGCCACTCGGTTCAATGTTTGCTCCGTTCTCCAATTGGGCAGTCAATAATGGGGTTTCAAAATGGATTGCCGAAAAATTAGTTGGCGTTGATCGGCGACGCGATATGCCTACCTTCGTGCGTCCGACTTATGAACAGTGGTTCCAAAAACGCAGCTCCCGACGGACATCAGACAAGAAGGTTGTGCTGTTTCCTGATACTTTTATGAATTACAGTGAACCTGCCATCGGCAAAGCTGCCGTAGAGGTATTAGAAACCTGCGGCTTTGAGGTACTGTTCCCTGAAAAACGGTGTTGTGGTCGTCCGCTTATCTCCGAGGGGATGCTCGACCGAGCGATTGAGAATGCAAACCACAACATTGATGCCCTTCAAGGTTACGCTGATGCCGGAATCCCGATTATCGGATGCGAACCGAGTTGTACATCTGCCATCACCGACGATTACGTTGAGTTGATCGGTACACCTGAAGCAAAACGTGTCGCTGAGGCAACCTATTCATTTGAAGAGTTTTTTGTGAAATTAATAGAAGGCGACAAATTAAGGGTAGAATTCTCAATGGAACCACAGGACATATTACTCCACGGTCATTGCCATCAGCGGGCACTCGTCGGTATTCAACCGACCGTGAAGATGTTAGGTCTACCGACAGCACACAACGTCTCAGTGATTGACTCGAGTTGCTGCGGTATGGCTGGTGCGTTCGGATATGAAAAGGCACATTATGATCTTTCTATGAAGATTGGTGAGTTACGGCTTTTTGAGGCTGTCCGTGAGAAACCGCCCGGTAGTTTCACGCTCAGTGCCGCCGGTTTTTCTTGCAGACATCAACTCGAACACGGGACAGGTGTCCAAGCGAAACATCCGATTGAAGTGTTACACGAAAGCGTAATGACAACTTAACTTTATGCCTTCGGAGGGAATATATGTCAAAATTTTATGAACCGCTTGACGATTTTAAAGTTGTTGAGTTACCCGAAAAACGGTTGCCATTCTGGAAAATTGCGGGGCCTGGAGCGATCTTAGTGGGGCTATCTATTGGTGCGGGTGAGAGCGTCATCTGGCCGCTCATCGCTGCAGAGTATGGCGGGAGTATGGTGTGGGCAGCGGCACTCGGTGTATTCCTCCAGTTCTGGATTAATATTGAGGTAGGACGTTGGACAATCGCAACAGGTGAAACGGTCTACACAGGTTATAGCCGTATCTGGCGCGGTTTTGGGCCTCTGTTTATCCTACTGACTATCGTCGGTTGGATTGCCCCCGGCTGGGCGCGTACCTCCGGCCTCGCACTCAAAGCACTCATTCTCGGACCTGGCGGTTGGGGGTCTGATACCTTCTGGACAATGCTAACGTTTGCCGGGGTCGCCCTCATCCTTTTTGGACCAAAGATGGTTTACACATCTGTAGAACGGACAGTTGAATTGCTTGTTGCTATCGTAACCATTGGGTTGATTCTGGTTGTTATCGCTATTGGTTCAATGGATACGTGGAAGGAACTGGGGGCTGGACTCATAAACGTCGGTTATAAAGATCCGGCTATGCCAGTGAAAACATTTTTCAGCGCATTAGTCTTTGCCGGTGCGGGGGGGACAGCGAATCTATTCTACACCTTCTATCTACGCGATAAAAATATTGGAATGGGCGCGCAGTTACCAGGACTTCAGAACCCGCTCCGGGGTAGAAGCGAAAAGGTGCCTGCGACAGGGTTTATCTTTGAAGCGACAGAAGAAAACCGGAAACGTTTCGCGGCGTGGTGGCAATACGTGAAAAACGACCAGATACTCTTCTTCTGGGCACTTAATACACTTACGATTCTACTCTTTATTTTCGGCGCACTTGCAGTTTTACACCCCCAAGGGATTGTTCCTGAGCAAGGCAGACTTATCTACGACGAGGCACGGATCTTAGGTGAAATCTGGGGGGTAGCGGGGCAGAAAATTTTCTTAATGGTCGGCGTTGCTACGCTTTTCGGTACGCAACTCGCGCTTGTTGACGGCGTATCACGTTCAATTTCTGATATTATCTATACCAATTTTCGAGGGGCACAAAAACGGGATTTGAGTTGGTGGTATCTCCTTATCGCTGGCATCTGGATCGTCGGCGGATGCGTCATAACCTTTGTGATGGAGCAGTTGAATGTCAGTGAATTAGGATTTCTCTTTAACGCAGCATACATGGGCGGTTTCGCCATGGCACTTTATGTGCCGCTTACCCTCTACATGAACTACCGCTTTCTGCCTGACTTCGCAAAACCCAAACGACTCTCTACTTTTATGATGCTTATCGCCTCATGTGTCTATATTGGCTTTGCGATCTCAAGTATTATCTGGGAAATTAAGCAATTGATCGGAGGATAGAAATGCACAAGAACGGACAAAAAGCCTTTTTTCAGGAAGAAGGCTATCTCGTCGTCGAAAATCTGCTGTCGGCAGAAGAGATAAGGGAATGCCAGACAGAAATTCATCGGTTACATCAATTTGCTGCAGGGCAGGAATCCGATGGGGACAAAAAGCGGGCAGATATAGCACGTCGGCATGTACAACATGAACCCTTCGCAAAAGACGAAACGCAAGGAGACAACTTGCCGGTACTGCGGAAAGCGGAGAATACACGGCAGTACTCCCAAATCTTTCGGAACCTCGCGCAGCATCCCAAACTGATCGCTGTTGTCCAAGAACTCATCGGTGAAGAAGACCTGTTACTCTTTAGAAGCACTCTGATGTTCAAGCCAGCGTTCCACGGATCTTCGCATGGATTACATCAGGACTCAGCGTACTGGCCCATGGAGCCACCGAATCTCGTTACGGTAAGTATCGCGCTCAATGATGCCACACCGGAAAACGGTTGCTTCAAGGTGATCCCGAGAAGTCACTTATGGGGTATGCAGTCTTGGGGACACATTGCGCGGCAGCAAGGTGCAGAACTTACCGACCGGAAAGAGGTCGCAGAACAACAGATGGATGTCCCGCTTTCTGCTGGGAGTGCATTGTTTTTCCATAGTTTGATGGTACACGGTTCGGGTCCAAACACCACTCCAAACCCTCGAAATACAGCGTTGTATGCTTACTTCTCACCGCAAGTACGATAT
>RKRO01000544.1 GCA_007571355.1 Candidatus Poribacteria bacterium
GCGGGACATAGATCTAGGGGATTTAGAAACTTACCGAACGACTTCAAGAAAATGGCGAGATGAAATTTCTCTCAGGTTTATTGGACGGGTCTCTACATCAAGTGCAAGATACCAAGACGACCTTTTTAATGCTAACGCTGTACCACCCTCGGTTTTAATGCAATTGGGGAAGATAAATCGGGATAGTAACGGCGCGGTTGAAGTTTACATCTATAACGCATTAAAAAATCGACTTTCACAAATGTCGTATGCTCTATCTGTCGTTTTACAAGCAGACAGCTACTCTTTTGGACTCAAAGATTTCATAAACAGTTTTACGCGGGATCCTGGGCTTTCACGAAGTGTTGACAAGATATTTGAGATCGTGGTTTATGCTCTGTTTTCCACGTTATTGGAAGTACTCAATGTTAAAATCGGAGTGCGAATTGATAAAATTAACAACACAATTCTCAGTGAGTTTTCTGATTTTACAGAGAAGGTTCTTGGATTGTCCGAAAAGACACCAGAACGATACCAAGCAGCGAAAGTTTATCGGGTAGGAGTCACCAACGCAGCGGACAGAGGTCTTGACATGTGGGCAAATTTTGGGGTAGCTATCCAAGTAAAACACATCTCCCTAACACCCATGACCCTTGAGGATATAAGCAACACGATTGCCGCAGATCGAATAATTATCGTCTGTAAGGAATCTGAGAAAGATATTCTTGTATCCGTCTTACAACAATTTGGCAGTGCGAACAGAATCCAAAGTGTGATAACCGAGGATGAACTCGTTGAATGGTACGAGAAAGCCTTGCATGGACAATCGTCTGAACTAATTGGCGATAAGATATTGCAAAAACTTGCAAATGAGATAAAAGTTGAGTTCCCTTCAACTACCTCAGAATTTGACGATTTTTTCAAAGAGCGCGACTATGATCAATTATCAGTTATTGACTTTTGACAACTTTAGATTTAGTAATTGGAAAGTAAAAAATGAAATCAAAATCCAGCAAAGCCTTCATCGTTTCAGTGCTATTACACCTCGGTATCGGGGTACTTGGCATCTTCTATTGGTTTGGCACAGCACCGATGCGTGAGGAAGCACGTATCAATGCACTATTCGTCAGAGAAGAGAAGCCAAAAGTGAGACGTGTAACCCCGCCGAAACGTGCCCAAATTGTGCAAAAAAGGACACGCGATGTCAGCCAGCAACGCCTCAAAATTCTCACGAGCAACGCGCCGGTCAGCAGTCGCGGGGTGGTTTCCGCAGCGGAGCCCGCACCCTTCCAGCAATTCGACAACAAGGACCTAGTAGAACCCATTGGACCCACCGCAACATCTGTCGAATTTGACAACGCGCCCCGCGTCCAAAAGGTTATCGAACGCCCGTTTGTGAAAGCAGAAAAGGTTGAAACCCGATATAAAAGCCGGTTAGTGAAATTCATTGAAGCGCGAGAGGGCCCCCAGCGGATTGTTTACTGCATAGACCTGTCGACGAGCATGCAGAACCTCCCACCGCACAAACTTAAGAAGGTTATAGACCTCATGCGAGATTCGCTGACTTTCCTTGAACCGCACGACAGTTTCAATATTGTGGCATTCAGCACAGAGTTGGTCGTTTACAAAGAAAACTTTGTTCCGGTAACCGATGAAACAGTTGCCGCATCGTCGAACTATCTCGCCGACATCCAATCCCAAATCCACACAAAAGGGACCGACCACGATATGCTAACGGCATTGACGGAAATCGCCAAGACCTCACCAACCCTTGTCGTCCTTTTTAGCGATGGCATCCCTACCACGATCGAGGGACCCGATCTGACGCTTGTCGGTCAATACGCCACGGGAAACGGACGCATCTTCGCTATGGGGACTGGAATGTCTCCCAATTTCCCCGGTGCGGTGATGTTAAAGCGACTCGCTACTGTGAGTGAAGGGGAGCTCTGGCTCGTTGATAGAGGCGAATAAGGAAAAACCGTATGCAGCAAGCCAGCCTCACGCGCGCGGAAGAAATTGCCACAGGGTTATATCCGCACCAAATAGAGGGGATCGCCTTCCTGCTCGGTCGCCGTCGGGCACTTCTCGCCGATGATATGGGACTCGGCAAAACCCGTCAATCTGTTCTCGCGATGGTTGAGGCGGAAGCAAAGGGGCCCTATCTTGTGATCTGTCCTGCATCCGTCAAACGGAATTGGGCTCGCGAGATTCAGCTCGTTCTTCCAACATCGGAACCTGCTATCGTCGGGCCTAACCCGCTCCCGCTAACTGATTTCCGAGATTGGGTTATCATCAACTACGAAATACTCGGCAAGCATCTCGAAGGTCTCCTCGCGGTTGAATGGAAAGGCGTTGTCTTTGACGAGGCACACTATCTGAAAAATCACCAGAGTAAACGGAGTCGGAACGCTGCGAAACTGGTACAGGCAATGCAGCATGAACCAGTCGTTCATGCGCTAACCGGTACTCCGATGACAAACCGTCCGCGCGACCTTTTCCCACTCCTGCGATTGATGAACCACCCGCTCGGTAAAAGTTTCCTGAGTTTCGCAAAACGTTATTGTGATGCGTATCAAGGAGATTTTGGATGGGTGACGGACGGCGCGAGCAATATTGAAGAACTAACCGTGCAGTTACACGGGGTGATGTTGCGACGCACCAAAAACGAGGTATTAGAGCTCCCACCGAAAGTGAGAACGTGGTTAGACGTTGAACTTCACCCGATCGCGATTCAGCATTTTAACAATGCTGTCCGCGAATTTTTAACGAAGTTTGATGCCCCTGAATCGATGGATACTGTTGAAGATGCACCAGAGAATTCGGAACGGCGACGAGCCGTTGGCAGATTAACGACAGCCCGCCGAAAACTCGCCTTTGCAAAGTGCCGACATACCATCAGATTCGTCGAAAACGCGCTGGAGCAGGGAGAAAAGGTTATCCTATTTACAACCTTCCTCAACACGTTGGAACGTTTCCACAAGCATTTTGGGGATCAAGCCGTTTACGTTTTTGGAGAAGTGCCTGCAGAAGAACGGCAAAACCGAATCGATCAGTTTCAAAACGATGAAAACGTTAGACTCTTCATTGCGAATATGCACGTCGCAGGCGTGGGAATCAATTTAACCGCCGGGCGGCAGGTCGTTTTTAACGACTTGGATTGGGTACCGGCGAATCACTGGCAGGCAGAGGACCGCGCCTATCGCATCGGACAAACAGGAACCGTTAACGTCACCTATATGATCGCGCGCGGCACAATAGACGAATTCGTCCAAACGGTATTGGAGACAAAAGCCGCATTGATGGATTCCCTTGTTGAAGGCAAACTATTGATACCCGGCGAAGACGGCACCTTGCAACCAGATGTTCTGAGTGAACTTAAACGGATGATGAACGCGCTTTCTGTGCATACCACTGATGTGGAAACATCAGAACTACTCAGTGTGCTTCAAAAAGCAGGAGACGCGTACCTTGAAGAGAATGCGGCACACCTCCACGAAGCGACGCGTGCGCAGTTGCGTCCGTACTCCGAAGAAGCCGTCCGCACCTTAGCGCAAGTTCTCGCAGGGCCTGAACGGAGCGTCTACCACGCTGAGAGTTCATCACAGAAAGGCAAGTTTTACACACTGGAGGTTGTCGGTGTAGATATAACGTGCGATTGTCCGGGGTTCACACACCGGGGAAGTTGCCGACATGTCCGCCC
>RKRO01000160.1 GCA_007571355.1 Candidatus Poribacteria bacterium
CTCAAAAGAGGTTTCGCATTATGGCATTTAGTGATTTCAAAAGAATCTCTGAAGTCCAAGAAAGATTTAGCGTTAAATATACGATAGGTGACTTTTTCATGGCTGAGCCAGAAGATCCGCCAGAGCAATTTCTTCAAGAATTGCGTTTCACCCTGCAACATATCAATGTTTTTTCGTCTGAGGCATCGCGTTGTGAAGCGATTATCTTTCCCGTTTTAAGGGAAGTCTACAAGACGTATGCCAATCGCTATGCTCTTTGGATACGGGAGCCTATCACCTACGATGAAACATTGAGCGGCACGCCGGATTACTTCATCGCTACAAAATCCGAATTAGGCATGACGGTTGTCGGCAGCCCGTTGATAATGCTCGTTGAGGCGAAGAAAAACGATTTTGAGCAGGGGTGGGCGCAGTGCCTCGCGGAGCTCGTCGCTGCACAAAAAATCAACGCAGCTCCAGATATTCCGGTATACGGCATTGTAAGCGATGGGACCTTTTGGCAATTTGGGCGCATTGTTGAGGATGCCTTCACCCAACATCATACAAACTTCAGCGTGGATAATTTGCCGCTGCTTTTTGGAGCGATTCATGCGATTTTCAAAGCATCGAGTGAGGCTGCTGGGCAAAATTAGCGCGTCGTGTTCCCTAATGTCCGCTTGAACCATGCAACCGACTTGGCAATAACCGCTTGCTCCCATCCAACCGTATTGAAGGTATGGTCAGCTCCTTCAATGACTTCCAGTTCTGTCAAGGCATCCCGATCGCGCATCAATTCGTAATACCGTTTGCCGTGAGAAACCGGCACGACGTCGTCGCCGCTGCCATGGATGACGAGGAGCGCGCCTGTGAACGCCTGAATCGTTGCAGACGGCGATATTTTAGGAAGTTCCTCGTAGAACGCCTGCCCGACAACGTTTGCATTTGATTGCGCGATCTCTTCTGGAGTTGGCGTGTGTTTGGCTCGCTCCAAGATTTCCTGTTTCCGATCGGGCGGGTCGTCCGAGAGCGGTGCCCACATCACCGTTGATTTCACGCGCGAGTCTTGCCCAGAGACACACGCCGCGACGCACCCGCCCATGCTCAATCCGAGAACACCGATGCGTTCTGAGTCTACCCCCGGCATTCGGGTGAGGACATCAATGGACTTGAGGGCATCGGAAACCTCACCGCCGATGGTCATCTCTGAAAAATCGCCTTCGCTGTCCCCCGAGCCGCGAAAGTCAAATCGGAGGGCGTAAAACCCGATTGCGGCGAGCTCGCGAGCCGTCTTGACGAATATCCGGTGCGGTTCAACCTTTGTTCCGGTGAATCCATGAAAAAAAGCAACCGCTGGACACGGGGCATCGCCGTTTGTTGGTGAATGGAGGATCCCGTTGATTTGTTGCGCTTGATTGTAAAAGACGATGGGTCTTTCTGTCATATCTTTTTGTGCTCCTTTGAAGAAGAATTTTATGTGAAGGTTATGTTGTCGAGGAAATTGGGGGCAAAAATGTTACACCAGTGTAACATTTAAAATCGGGGTTTTTCTGACGAAAACCCAGTGACAGTGTGGGTTTATGGGCATTTCTTTTTGAAAAATAATTTTGTCATAGGTGTAACATTTTCCTCAAAATTCCTTAGAATTTCGGTGGGGTTTGGAAACTGTACCTCCCAGACTCCTCAATAGCGACACAACCTAAGTGAACTAAGCTTTGGAGCGTTTCGAGTTCCACGCTACAGATAGGGCGTATCTTTTCAGGACACATAGCACGCCGCTGGCGTGCAGGCATATCTACTCCCGATTGCTATAGACATATCACGCCGCTGGCGTGAAGAGGGCTTTATCTGTTATAGTAAAGCCCGTAAGGATTGAAACACATTCTATAGAAGCGATACCCTCTGATTCCCCCCTGCTTGCGGGGCGGGTGTTTTTGCAAACGCTAAAATCCAACGCGAAGAAAGTGTTTCTTCAAGGGGGGTATCCTTGTCCAAGTGTGTATTTATTTTAGGATTTTACGATAAAGCGGCTTCTTTGCTCCAGCGGAGCAACATGTCTATAGATAAAGACGGGTAACCTTCTTGCACGCCAGCGGCGTGCTATGTAAACAAACCTGTTCTGTCCAAAAAAATAATGCTATGCCCAAAACTTTACACGCCCCCAAATAATTATGGGCTTGACTATAGTTTGGACAATTCGTGTCACCCTTCGGTTGAATTCTCAAGGGGCAAGCGATTTTTTCTACCTGTTTTACATCTCCTAAACTTTTTCTGAGTCCGAGGTTATTTGAGCGGGCAAGTTCTCAATGATTTTCGTAGATTCCACGCTGACATAAACGATGCGCTCTATGGCAGTGATGAGGTCGCGCGGGTTTTCAAACCAGCCATTCGGGTCGTTGACGATGCCGCTGGCCTTGTCCGTTTTAATCTTGTAGCGATTGATAAACCACTCCAACGGGGTTCTGCCGTTGACGATGTAGCGATGGGCGGCTTCGGGGATACCCGTTAACTGGACGTGCGCGTTGATGATGAGTGTGTCTTTTGTGGTTTTATTGTTAAATTTCATTGCCCGCGTTCCCAATAGAAAATACTCCGGTTTTTCCTCCCAAAGTAAGGATGGTTTGACAGGTTCGACGCGAAGGTTCGGATACCGTTCACAGGTCTCGTAATTGAGGTGGAGGGAGGCGAGGGCTGCGCCTGCCTGGGCGAACGCGTAAAAGTCGGGTGCGTAAGGGATGCGGGGTATCATTTTCGACAAGTCGTTTGCGAATTCCTGGGTATATTTGGGTGCGTGGAGGATGCCGTAGATATAGTCGAAGATGTCATCTTTTGTGAGGGTGTCGTCTTTGTAGTGTTCACGGAAGGTGCGGAGTGCGGTGTCAGAGATGTTATCCATGCGATTTACCCCCCCCATCTATGTTAAGTAAATCTGATGATTGGTGGTCGGTATCCTTTATTTTCGGGTATCGCCAACGTGGGAAGCATTGTGTTCCTGCATCATTAAGATTGACATCTGGCATTGTATTAGTCATAAGGATGGAAAACAATTTTTTGCTTGAGATTCCGGGGACACATATTACACGATTTTCGCTTGAACTATTAGGAAAAATTACATCCATTTGATATTTCATCTGCGCGAAGGTATAATCAGCATAACAATTCGTAGGCACAAACGGACGATACACAACTTTTCGGATGTAGTTGTCATCAAACTCAGTCTTTTTCTTTCGTTTTAGATTGTTCTTGAGTTCTCGATCCCACTTGATATTTGTGGCATAGCGGCGTGAGACTTCATCCACAGTTATCTCTGGGTTCGCCTCAAGTTCGGCAATTGCCGACAGATAGGTGTCTGTCATTTGCCGCGCATTCTCAGCACATGTTTCGCTGGAAAAGTTATAGATGTAGGGATCTCTACCTGTTTTATATCCGTTACTGTATAGATGGAATATGGCATCGTCTGCTTTGCCTGCCTTCGCCTCTTTTGTACCGAGTGGATAGAAAGTTGTGAAAGCGTCGCTGCGTTGGTTAATCCAGTCGTGGTGTGTATTGGGGGTGATAAGCTGCCAGTCGTCAAAGCCTTTTATAGAGACTGCTTCGCTGAGGGCGTTGAGTTTTTGCTGGCGTTTGAGGTTGCCACCGATGTCTCGATAGTGGATGCGGGCGTTTAACCCCCCTTGATCCCCCCTTGACAGTGGGGTAGAGG
>RKRO01000203.1 GCA_007571355.1 Candidatus Poribacteria bacterium
GGGTATCCCCCCGCAAGATCGCAGCAGAGACCTTTTACTTTCTTGATATATTTTACACCGAACCCGAACATCTGAATGTTATGGCTGTCTTGGGCAACAATTCGGTGGTTCAGAGAGAGGTAGACATACCCTACCATAAGGATATACAAACCGCTCTGGATTTTGGGACATTCGGTGCAATCCTCTATTTTGATCAGAACGACTCCGATCACCTCGTCCGACTTCAGAAAGCCTACAGTGTTCCCGCTCCTGGTTGGAATAGCCTCGCCGTCAAACTCTACTTTCGTGGTGAACACAGCGACGCTTTTGTCCCGGTCTACCCTGTAGCGAACGATGCACCTCCGAAAATCAAAATCTGGGAGATCCACTATCCACCCGACATTAAAACCGATCCGAAATATCTTGCAACGCGACCGGACAGGACCGATGAGAAATGAACCCTTTTTTAGGATGAAACACATCTTCGGACTGGGGCTCCTACTCCTCCTCATCTTGCAAATGCAGACGCACACCGAAGAAGATACCGCACGACATCAGAACGTCGAGAGAGAAGTGAGCGAGACACCCGAGAAAAACAGAGAAGACATGGCGTTACAGCACTTTCAACAGCGCGACTTCTACCGCACGATTATAGAGAACAACCTATTTCGTCCGCTCGGCTGGACACCGCCCGACCCACACCCCACTTATCGCTTGATAGGCACGATATTACCTACAGACGAGAACACACCCCCACAAGCAATCATACAATCCACCGCAGGAAACCCCAAAACATATATCGTCACCATCGGTGAGAAAATAGACGCACACACAAAAGTCCTCTCCATCGCACACAAAAGCGTCGTGCTTGAAACCGACGGAAAACACCACACGCTCCGCCTGCACATCCGCTTTTGAGACACCCTCACGCCTTGTGAAAAGACCCACCCACACTTCCCGCAGGGCTCGCCGATAAGGGTTGACAGGTAGTTACTTTATCCACAGGAGAACAGCATCAATTGGTTAAAACACCTTCCGTAATAACGAGTTTCTGATTGACGGGTAGATTCTGGTGTATATCCACCTGCCCGGAGGGCCAGGCGATGTGGAGTCTGTCCACTTTTGTGTGTGCGCCGAGACCCATTTCAAGCCGTAGACTGTTCGTTGACCCGAAACCACACCCACCGCTGACTTCCCTGTAGATGACACGATCACCGAGGCGCAGGGCGACTTTCGCCCCGATGCCGTCTCGGTTGCTTTTGGTGCCGATCAGTTTCACAGTGAGCCAATTGTGTCCTGTGCCGGCGTTCTGATAGAACAGATTGTGCCATTGGTCGCCGATGAAGGCACCGCCGACGGGCACGTAGATGTCCACGTCGCCGTCGTTATCGGCGTCGCCGAAGGTTACGCCGTGTCCTTTTCCGATGTTGCCCAATCCTAACTCGAAAGTCGCGTCAGTAAAGGTGCCGTCGCCGTTATTTTGGAAGAGCGCGTCGCGTTCGAGGCGTCCCATCTGGGGTGCCCCTGTTGCAAGATAGATATCCAAATAGCCGTCGCTATTAATGTCTCCGAAGTTTGCGCCCATGGCACCGAAAGCGTGATAGAGTCCTGCTGCACGGGTAACATCCGTGAAGGTACCGTCGCCGTTGTTGCGGTAGAGGACTTGTCGATCGGTGTCGTGTGTCGCGTTTCCTGTGATTTGTCCTGCGATGAACGCCTGAAACGATCCTGAATTCGAGATAAAGATGTCCATATCCGCGTCGTTGTCCACATCGAGAAAGAAGGTAACAAAGGCATCGGTAATCGGGAGGTTCATACCGGTAGCCGCCGTCACATCGGTGAACGTGCCGTCGCCATTGTTGCGGTAGAGGACGTTGGACTGCCCGTAATTGACGACGTGCAGGTCGATATATCCATCTTTATCGTAATCGCCCCATGCTGTCCCGAGGGAATTGCCGGTGTTTGCGACCCCAGCACTTTCCGCGGTATTGGTAAAGGTGCCGTCGCCGTTATTGCGGTAGAGGACATTCGCGGCCCCATCGCCGATAACGCCATCTGCGATGTAGAGGTCGATAAACCCGTCATTGTCGTAATCTGCCCAGGCGGCGCAGAAGCTGCTCTGGGGGTCAGCAACGCCTGCGGTGTGTGTAACGTCTGTAAACGTGCCATCGCCGTTGTTGTGATAGAGCGTATTCTCTGCGGCACCCGACCATCCGCCGCGTGTGATATAGAGGTCGGGGTAGCCGTCGTTGTCGTAATCTGCGAAGAGTGACCCCCAGCCGCCTCTCGGGTCTGCGATGCCTGCCTGCGCTGCGACATCGGTAAACGTGCCGTCGCCATTATTGCGATACAGTGCGTGCGGTTGGTAGGTACCGACCGCGACGATGTCCAGATCGCCATCAGTGTCGTAATCCCCCCATGCGCTGCCGCGTCCCCCGTCCACCTTGTCCATCTTTAAATCCGGTGCGACATTGGTGAATTGACGTTCTAATGTTCCTTGCGGTTCGTTGAGATGGGCTTGCGGTTTGGAAGTAGTTTTCCGCATATCCGCTTTCCGTTTCGTTTCAGGCGGCGCGCTTTTTTTTTCAGCGATGGGCAGTTTCGAAGTTTGGTGGTTTGGCGAATCTATTTTGAATTCCGCCGGTAATTCTTCGGGGTAGCCACCGAGTGCGTTGTATGCTGTCCAGAGGTTCCACAAGGTCTCAGGGTCCCTCGGTTTCAGACGGAGCGATTCTTTGAAATTCGTCACTGCCTTTTCAAAGTTGCTGTGTCGGAGATGATAGACCCCGAGGTAGTAGTAGGCACCGGCGTGACGGCGGTAATTTTGAATAATATCTTCAAATCGTGCTGCCGCTGTATCGGCTTCGCCGAGACGGAATTCCGCCAAACCGAGTTGGAGCATCGCTTCCAGATTATTCGGTTCCAGTTCCAGGACCTTCTCAAATTGTCGTTTAGATGCCGAGAGGTCTGGTACGAGCATCTGCTGTGGCGCGCCTAAGAAATACCCCAACCGGATGCGTGCATCGGTATCGTCGGGGTTTACCTCCAGGGCCCGAGTTAGTGCGTCGGTCGCGTCTGCAAACCGTTGTTGGTAACTGAAGACCTGCGCGAGTGTCAGGTACGTTCTGGAGAGCTTATCCTTTGCTGCGGGCACCTGCTGCAGGAGTCCTATGAGCATCTGTAATTCTACCTCAGCGTCGGCAAATTTCAGTTGTCTGATGTAGGTGCTCGCTAACTGCCTACGGGCGTCGTGTGCGTTTGCATCCATCTGCAAACATGTTTGGAAGGCGTGTTCCGCCTCAGCGAAATCGCGCGTGTCTAAAGCATCCATGCCGCGCTGATAGTGTGCAGCCAATCGCGGATCCATCTTATCTGGCGGTGTATCTGTATCGCAACCGGCGATGCTGAGAAGAATGAGGAAAATAAAATAAAGTTTTCGCATCATGGGTATTCGTAAAACTGTTGATTGTTGGTTGTTGGTAAATGTCTCTTTTGCGTGGATGTCAGGGTGAATGAGACGTTTTATAGCGGGCGAGGGAACCTCGCCCCTACGCTTTTTGGCGATGGTCGGTTAAAAACTCAATCTTGCCTTCAATTCTGCTTTTTGGACGGGTTGCGTTAAATCCATGAGATAGATGCGCATGTGATCGGAACGATCGGAACTCAACACGAGTTTCTTTCCGTCTCGCGAGAGACT
>RKRO01000167.1 GCA_007571355.1 Candidatus Poribacteria bacterium
CTCGTGACGCAAAATCGCGTTGGATACCTCTTGTATGTCTTATTAATTTAGAGTGGATTTTGGGGTGGCGAGCGTTTTTGCCTGTGTAGCACAGACTTGCAGAACTGTGAAGAGATTTTAAATTGGTTATACTGGTAGGCAGTTGTCTTTAATCGCATAGTATTGGCGTGTGAGCGTCGATTACAAAATCGGGGGTCGAAGTGGTATCACGACGTAAATTTTTCAAATCTCTCGGTTGGGGGAATTTCGCTGCAGCACTGGCTTTGCTGTTAGGACCGGGATTGGTTCGGTATCTGTATCCGCGTGTGCTGTTTGAACCATCTTCTATTTTTAAAGCAGGATTTCCAGCGGAATATCCGCCGGGCAGTGTTAGTGAGAAATTCAAAAAAGAGCCTTACGGTGTTTGGATCGTCCGCAAACAGGATGGCGAGTTCTATGCCCTTTTGACTATCTGCACACATCTCGGGTGTACACCGCGTTGGCTCGGTTCTGAAAGCAAATTTAAATGCCCTTGCCACGGTAGCGGTTTTGACCGAGAAGGCATTAATTATGAAGGCCCCGCACCCCGTCCGCTCGAACGTGTTAAAATTACGTTAGCGGAAGATGGCCAGATCGAAATTGATAAGTCTGTGAAGTTTTTAGGCGAGAAGGGGCAGTGGACCGACCCAGGCTCCTTTTTGAAGGTCTGAAGAAAGGAGAGCATTCGCGCCTGGCTCCGGTCGAGTAGAAAGGCATTTCAGAGATCTCACGTCTCTTGAATACCCCTATATCACGCCGCGTACCTCGGAGCTTGCTATAAAAAATATGAACGAAGAACGTAAAGGGCTCAAAGAAAAGATTACGAATTCCGATATTTGGCGTTCTATTTTCCGCCACGGATATGAAAATACAGGTCGTCGTTATACCTTACAAATCCTACAAAACGTCTGGTTGCATCTCCATCCTCCCCGGATTTCTCGCCATGCACTCAACTTCAGATTTACATGGTGCATGGGGGGGATCACGTTCCTCATGTTCCTTGTGACCGCTGTCACCGGTGTGCTCCTGATGTTCTATTACCGCCCGACAGCCGAATATGCTTTTCACGATGTGCAGTACCTCGAATTTGATATCCCGTTCGGTATGCTCCTACGCAATATGCATCGCTGGGCAGCACACGGTATGGTTATTTCGGTCATGTTACACATGTTCAGGGTTTTCCTGACCGGGTCGTATAAGAAACCGAGAGAATTCAATTGGGCCGTTGGGGTCATCCTCTTACTCGTTACATTTTTCCTGAGTTTCACCGGATACCTGCTACCGTGGGATCAATTGGCTTTTTGGGCTGTGACTGTCGGCACAAATATGGCTCGCGCAACTCCTGTTTTGGGACACGAAGGGCCGTTTGCACCGAGCGACATCACGCAATCAAACGATGTTCGATTTGCACTATTAGCTGGTACAATTGTTGGCCCCTCAACGCTTTTGCGGTTCTATATCTTGCACTGCGTCGCAGTCCCGCTTTTAGCGAGTGCGTTGATGGCGCTGCATTTCTGGCGCGTACGTAAAGATGGAGGCATCTCCGGACCGCTCTAAACATCTTTCCAATTTTGCAGTCCCAAGCACCGCGCCGGGACGGATATACGGAGCGGATCGTATTCGCAAAAGCTGCCTCATCGAACCGAAAGGTAAAGGAAAAAAGGAGCAGAATAATATGGAGCATTTTATAGCACTGGTGACGAAGCCGGATAATGTCCCTATTGTTGCTATTCTCTTTTTAATACCCTACTTCATCTGGCTCTCATACCGGCAAGCACGCCAGACAGATAAGACTGGTGTGCCATCGGATGCTCATCTTAACGATAAGGTCTATGTCTGGCCCTATCTCTGTAGAAACGAGTTTATTTGCGCGATTATTGTGATGTTGGTGCTTGGGGTCTGGTCTATTATGATTGATGCCCCGCTTGAAGAGCCGAGCGATCCGACGAAAACGCCGAACCCTTCTAAAGCACCCTGGTATTTCCTTGCACTCCAAGAGATGTTGGTTTACTTTGATCCTTGGATCGCAGGTGTGGTCCTGCCCGGTCTAATTATCGCGGGCTTGATTGCTATTCCGTATATTGACACGAACCCAAAAGGCAAAGGGTATTATACGATCAAAGAACGTCCGTTCGCGCTCTCCGTATTCTGCTTCGGGTTTATCATTTTGTGGATTGTTTTGATGGTCGTCGGGACGTTCCTCAGAGGCCCTGGTTGGAACTTCTTCGCGCCATGGGAAGCCTGGGATCCACACCTTGTTGTGCCGTTGACAAACGTAAATTTATCCTATCTTTTCGGCATTCGTGATGCGAATACTGCAAACTTTTTCGGATTCGTCGTCGTCGCTGGTTATTTCGCACTCGGACCCATCGTCTACTTATGGAAACGTAATACCAGCGATTTTTTACAGGAGCTCGGTCTCGTTCGATATATCGTGGTCTCGTTTCTCTTCTTGACGATGCTTGCGCTGCCGATAAAAATGATCTTGCGCATATTTTTCAATGTGAAATACATCTGGGTGTCACCATGGTTCAACGTTTAGAAAATCTGGGTTGCACGCGGCCTTTTGCAGGCAATGACATCGTATCGTCTCAATTGACATGGAGGTAGTAAAGTTCGTGCAGAACAAAAAAGAGATTCCTGCTGAAAATAAATCGTATTCTGCTTTGTTCTTTATTTTATCAGGACTGTTAGGACTCGTAACTCTCTGGGGGTTCTGGAGTGAAATGATCACCCGACGTCCATGGAAGCAGATCCAGCAACAGTTTTATCAATATGAATATGACAAGACCTACGCGGAATTGGAAAATGCAAAGTCGGCTTTGCCCGAACTCGTCACACCTCAAAAACCAGATGCGAAAGCGTTAGGCAGATTGACAGAAGAGGTCAAGAAGGCTCAGGTCGCATTGGACGAGGCGACGCAGGAGCGCAAGTTCCGGCAGAGCGAATCGGATGCGATTAACTACAAGTATCAACATAGCCTCCACGAAGCAAAAGGTAGACACAATGAGACGGTTGACAAGTGGCAAAAGAAATTGGCTGAACTTGAGTCGCAGATTGAAGGCGAACTGACGGCGGCTGTTTTAACAGCAGAGGCAGCTTTTGCTGCTGCTAACAAGGACTTGGCGCAATTCTATCAAGCCAATAGCGACCCACAACTCGCGCTCAGCACTTACCTTATCGCACAAAAATATAACGCCACAGACACTGAAATCCTTGATGGCATCGCCGCTGTACAAGCATCCCTTCAAGCCCTACAAACTGACAAAGCGAAATACGATGAAGTTGCGCGCCTGCAGGAAAAGCTCGATTCTGTCGGTGGCATCAAGCGAACTTTCCTCGGCAGCCTCTTAGAGAACCCGTTCCGTCAAACTCGAAGCATTACACAATACTATCTTGAGGATTTTGATTATACCGCGGATCGGTGTGCCACATGCCATTTTTCTGCCGATAGAGCCGGTTATGAGCAGTCCGCGCAAGAGATTTTTGAGGTAGAAGGGGATGGCGAAAATCCTGTTGTACACCGCTTAAAACACACAAGCATCAAGGTTGGTAGTGAAAACATCGTCATTGATGGGTTTGATGCTGAACCAGACGAATATACACTCGGAGAAAACGGAACGCTTACATTTACTGATGTTGATGTCTTCGGTGAAGTTGAGATATCTTATGATACTGGTTACCGCTCCGTGCTTCAGACGCATCCACACCGAGATGTCCTCCTTGCAAAACACCCAGTTGATAGATTTGGGTGTACGCCGTGTCACGGTGGGCAAGGACAAGCGTTGACAGCAAAAGCTGCTCACGCCCTAACACATGCCGAATACTGGCTCAGCCCTGTACTCGGATTAGATGAGCATACCGGCAGAACGTCCGAAGAGACCAAAGGGTATATGGAGTCTAATTGCCGGCGTTGCCACGACGGTGTGATGAAGTTAGATTACGGTGTCGATCCTGAAACAGATGAGCCTGTGGACTACGCACCAAATCTCACAAAAGGGTTGGCACTCTTTGAAGACCTTGGTTGCCACGGTTGCCATGCTGTGGAAGGCTATAGTGCTATTGATAATATTGCGAAAGTTGGTCCATCACTTGCGAAAGTCGGTAGTAAGGTGAAAGATACGGCTTGGCTTGAGAGTTGGATTAAGAATCCGGAAGCCTATCTGCCAAATGCAACAATGCCGAACTTCTTCCCCGCCGATGGTATGAGTCAAGTTGTCTATCTCAAAAATGGTGGAACGCGCACCGGTGTTGTCACGAAAACCGCCAATGGTATTGTGATTAAAACAGACGACGGGACTGAATACCCCTATCCAGACAGTTCTGTTGTTCGGATCGTGGATGAGGTGAAATCTATCGCGGCTTACCTTGCAACAATGAGCGATACAGACCTTGACGAATCCTCAGCAAATTATTCACAATCTGAGCGTGCCATTAGAGCAGGTGAGGAGACTGTTAAAACCGTCGGTTGTCTGACCTGTCACACTGTTGATGGGTTAGGGATCGATTTCGGGCCAGCACTTGATAGGGTCGGGACAAAGGTCACTCCGAATTATCTCCGGCAGTGGATTAGCGATCCGAAGGCTTATGACCCCGATACCAGTATGCCAAGTTTGCGTTTAAGCAATCGCGAGCTCGATAACGTTGTCGCCTATCTGATGAGTTTACAGAAAACAACGCCTCATGCAGCCGGTGAATCCATCGGTGAAGTGGACGTGGCAGAGGGCGAAGCACTCGTTAGAACCTATGGATGCTTCGGTTGCCACGAGATTCCCGGTTTTGAAAACGAATCAAAAGTGGGTGCAGACCTCGGCGAATTCGGCGCGAAACTCGCTGATGAACTTGACTTTGGCGATACAGTAGACGTTGAACATAGTTGGACAGGCTGGACAATCGGTAAAGTTACCGATCCACGCCGTTATCAAACCCGTCGTATTGTCTCTCGGATGCCTGTTTTCCAGATTGACGATGAAGAGGCGAAGGCACTCGCCGTGCTGCTGAAGAGTTTCCAACCTGAACAATATCCACTCAGTTATATCCATAACCGCTCTGAAAAATTGAACCGTATTGATGCGGGGAGACGACTCGTCAAAAAATATAACTGCAGCGGCTGCCACGAAATCGAAGGAGCAGGCGGCAATTATCGAGATGTTATCATCGCCCATGAGGGACTGGGTGAGACGGTTGCCAAACAAGTCGCGCCGCCCCCCTTAAAGTCACAAGGCGCAAGAGTCTACCCCGATTGGTTGTTTGAATTCCTTAAAGAACCGTCTGATATTCGCTATGGACTCAAAGTTCGGATGCCGACATTCAGTTTATCTGATGATGAAGCGACAACGCTTGTTAAATACTTCTCCGCACTCGACGATGAACCGTTCCCTTATGAGACGCTCGAAACGCCGACACCGACGACTGCTGACCTACGCGTCGGTAAACAGATCTTTGACGAGCTCCAGTGTATCTCCTGTCATCCTTCACAGGGTGAAGTTATCCCTGAAGGCAGTGACAAGGCAGGACGTCCAGATCTCTCATTGGCGAAAGGACGACTCAAACCGGATTGGCTTATGGATTGGATGAAGGATCCGCAATCCTTCCAACCCGGAACGGCGATGCCACAAGCCTGGCCACTCGTCGGTGGACAATATATGGCAGTCGATGGATATGCTGGAAACGACGCTGAAAAGCAGATTCAACTCGTCCGAGATTACCTCATCTCGTTAGGACGTTAATAGGTAGGGGACAAGAGCGATTTGTGGCAGGTGTCCACTTTGAAATCACTACACGCTTCACTGACAACTGATAGCCATTATGAAACATCTCGCCGTTGTCATTGTCATGATTATTGTATGGCTCAACGGTCTGATCTGGTTGGGTAATCAGGTCGATCCGAGTACGAAATATGCGACGGAAATTGAATACAAGTACGCCCGATACTGTGCAGGGTGCCACGGAAACGATGGACAAGGTAACGGGCGGATCGGACGATTCAAAAAATTGGATCCAGCGGACCTAACAGACAACAGTTTGTGGGATATGCACGATGACGAACGATTGCTCGATAGTATTAACGATGGCAAAAATGATATGCCTGCCTTCTACTACTATCTTAATGATGAAGAGCAACGTGAGATTCTCAACTATATTAAGGAGGCGTTTCGTCCATAACATAAAGATGGTTTCCGGAAAATAGTCCAGGTTTTCGGTCTTTTCATTTGCGTACTCGGTTTCAATAATGTTAATATATTGCAGAACAAATTTAAACTATATACAAAGGAGAAAAACTATGAAAACCCTCATGGCTCTGCTCGTTTTTGGGATGCTTGCAAGTGTTGCGTTCGCTGGTAACATCACCGGTACTGTCACGTATGAAGGCGATGCCCCAGAGCGTCCAACACTAACGGCTACCAAAGACCAGCACTGCGTTGATGCCGTAAAAGGCACAAAATCCGAAGCACTCGTTGTCTCCAAAGGCAAAGGTATCAAGAACGTTGTTATTTATGCACGCGTTCGCGGGGCAGAAGTGACGTTGCCAGAGAAGAACCCTGTTATGGACCAGAAGGATTGCGCTTACTATCCACACGTACTCGCGGTTCCTGTCGGGGCTACTGTGGACTTAACCTCTCAGGATCCAGTCGCACACAACGTTCACTCCCATGCACAGAAGAACGAAGCGAAGAACCTTCAGATTCCGAAGCCGGGCATAGTGATACCATACGAAATCACAAAAGCAGAACAGATTAAATTTACTTGCGACATCCACGATTGGATGACCGGTTATATCGTTGCTGTTCCTAACAACTTTTTCACCGTCACGGGTTACAAAGATGCTGAAGACAAATGGCTCAGTTCGGATGCCTATGAAAAATCTGAAGATAAGGGTAAATATACACTCGAAAATGTACCTGCCGGTAGAGCCCGCGTCATTGCGTGGCACGAAGAGCTCGGCACAGCACATAAAACGGTTGAAGTTACCGCCGATGGTGATGTCAGCGTCAATTTTACGAGTGCTGATTTTGAGAAAAAAGCGGAATAATAGCTGTCAGTGGTCAGCAAGAAACTTTCTTCGCTGATGGAAACCCAAACTCGACGACTGATAGGCTGTTGGGTTTGATAGGTTCAGAAAACTGAAAGGGATCCGGCTGTCAGCCGAAAACCATGAAAATATCTAAAAAGAGACTTTATCTCATACTTGGCGGTTTACTCACCATTTATGTCTTGTTGGCTATCGCACCAGCGTTCGCACAGGACATGACTGAGGCTGAATATCGTCCGTTCCCGGTGATCGGCAGCCGAACCGCAGCATGGATCGCTGCGCAGCTCCACCTGTTATTCGGGTCTTTTATTCTTGGTGTCCCAATGTTTGCTGTTATCATTGAATTCATCGGCTGGAAGACAAAGGACATGCGATATGACCGGATGGCGCAGGAGTTTATTAAGCTCTGTATGGGCGCGTTTTCAACGACAGCCTTGCTCGGTGGTGTCCTCGTCTTTATCCTCATCTGGTGCTATCCGAAGGTAATGAGTAAACTCAGCGGTATATTCGGACCGACGATGATTTTTTATGTCATCTTATTTTTTGGCGAAACCTTTACGCTTTACCTCTATTCCTACGGATGGGATAAGATGCAAGGGCGGCATAAAGGATGGCATCTCTTCCTCGGTGTTTTATTAAATGTGTGGGGCACGGCAATTATGTTCGTCTCTAACGCTTGGTTGAGTTACCAGACGAGTCCGGCAACACAGCACGGTATTCTGTCTGAGATGCGTAAGAAATCTTGGATGGAGGAGCAATTGGCTGCTGACCCCTCACGCACCCCCGAAACTGTTATGGAGGGTGTTACAGACCATTCAATGATACCGCTCCACAACGAGACAACAGGCGAGTTCATGGGAACCGTTTGGGACGCTGTCAACAATTTTACGTGGATGCCGATTAATATCCATCGACTCGTCGGGAATATCGCCTTTGGTGGGTCTATTGTCGCAGCTTACGCAGCGTTCCGATTCCTCGTTGCTAAGACGAAAGAAGACAAAGCACACTACGATTGGATGGGGTATACCGGAAACTTCATCGCTCTCTGCGGACTTATCCCCCTGCCTTTCCTCGGTTATTGGCTCGGTAGAGAAATCTACTTGTTCAATAACACGATGGGTATCAACATGATGGGAAGTCTCTTTTCTTGGTTGTTTATCATTCAAGCAGTAATGATTGGTGTCCTCTTCATCGGCGCGAACTACTATCTCTGGTCGGGTATGGGACGCATTCAGGGCGCAGAGATATATGCACGCTACCGTCCGTATATGATTACTATCATTATTCTCTGTGTTGCTGTCTGGATGACACCGCGAACCCTCTCCAGGATCGCCAGCCCAAGTGAACTGAGCGCCATGGGCGGTGGAAACCACCCGCGTCTCGGATTGTTCGGGCTAATGACTGCCAAAAATACGGTGGTTAACATTATTATCCTTATCACTTTCTTGAGTTTTCTGTTCTATCGACGTTCCGGGAAAACGCCTACAGTTAGTTGGGGAAAGGTTGGAAATGTAGCGATTTCCTCAATCTTCTTTTTTGCAACTGTCGCAATTGTGGTGATCGGTATCGTTGGGTTTAGTGTTCCAACGGACTTGCGGGTCAATGTCTTAACCCCTTATCAGGTGCTGATCGCGCTCGTTGTTATGGCTGTCGTCACTGTCGTTGACATCTTCATGTACCGCAAAGCCACGACATCCGGTGCTATCAACTGGGGCGAGATGACGGACCGCTCACAATACGTTTTGATCCTCATCGCGATTACATTTACATCGCTTATGGGACTCATGGGATATGCACGTTCAGGCCTCAGAGAGGCGTGGCACATCTTCGGTGTCATGCAAGATACGTCTGTTGATGCATTCACACCGCTGCTCAGCGAAGCGGTGAACATGGTAGCGATTATCATGGTCATCTTCTTCGCGCTCGTCGGGTTTATCTTCTGGCTCGGTTTGTGGGGTGAAAAGAAAAAGCAAGAGAAGACTGCTGTGGAGAGGGAGGCAGTCGCTCAAGGTGATGATTAAATGAGAAGGATATGTTCGCTTGTTTTGGTGGTAGCGTTGATCTTTGGTTTTCTTTTTATTTCTACTGCTCAAGCGGATATACTTAATCAAAAACCCGCTCGTAATGAAATGGAGAGCGGAGCGAAAACTTAATAATTAAAAAAATGTCGAGAAATACGCTTATAAAAATTGCGAGTTTAATCCTCATGGTGGTGAGTTTCATCGCCTATATTGCTGGGGCATCTGCGTTTCCGATCGCCTCGGAGAATCTGCTGCCTTGGTCGGCATGGTTCCTGATTTCGGTAATCGTAAACATTATATTATGGTCCAACGTTGTTAAACTGCTTACCTTCTCGCTTGCTGTGATATGGTTTTATGCCTTTGTCGCCGGGCTCGTACCAGAAAGTTCCACAGCGGTAAATTTAACCGAACTGGATTGGAGCGACCCAGACGCTGTTGCTGAACAGGGTGCATTGGTGTTTAATGGGAAAGGACAGTGTGCCGCGTGCCATACTGTTGATGCCTCTGCCCCCCCAGGGAGATGCCCCGACTTAACAGACATCGGCGTTAACGCTGCAACTCGTGTACCCGGTATGGATGCGAAAACGTATTTGATTGAATCCATGTATCAACCCGCGAACTTCCTCGTTCCGGGCTACGGCAAAATTATGCCAGAGGTGTGGAAAGCACCTATCAATCTCTCAAAATTGGAGATTGAAGCGGTCATCGCTTACCTTCAGAGCCAAGGCGGCGAAATTGACCCGACACCGTTTGATGAACCGATAGATAGAGCGGACGTAGGGACAACTGCTGAAGCATTGCCACCCTTGCTTACGGGCGACCCGACACTCGGCAAAAAGGTGTATGTGGAAGCCGCGTGTGTCTCATGTCATGCTGTGACGGGGATAGAGAGTCCTGCAGCCGGTGAAACAAATGAAGATTTTGAAGTCGTCACCGCACCAGACCTCTCCGAAATTGCAGCTTTTAACGACATGCGTTACCTTGAAGAATCAATCCTGTTACCCGGTGCACAGATTGTGAGTGGTTATGGTGCCGTTACCGTGCGTGCCAAGGGAACGACCTACCAAGGAACGCTCGTCTCACAGGACACCGAAAAAATTGTTGTCCGCACCAAAACTGCTGATGGAACGGAAGAGGAACATACGATTTTACACACTGAAATTGATGATGAACCGATTGAAGAACTCATAAATCTACAAGCGAGAGGTTATTTTACACTGACGCTCACACCCACGGATGCCGATGGCTCTGTAACCGGTGAGTTTGTTTCAGAAACCGATGAAACCGTGACGCTTAAAGTTGGTGACGAAAATCGGACATTCTCTAAAACGGATGTAAAGAGTCAGATGACCGTTATTACTTTTGATGGCGACGAAATTGTCGGTGATCATGTTTCGGGGACGATGGACGACGACGAGATTGTCTTAAGCGTGGACGGAAGTGAAGAGATATTTGATACGTTTGATCTTGAGGAAGCTACGATGACCCGTGCGCGGGGTAAGAAACTGCTTGTCACATCGCCGATGCCGGAAAACTTCCCGATCATTTTATCAGTGGCGGATATGACCCATTTACTCTCTTTCTTAAGTACGCTCACCGGCGCAACAGCGGAAGCAGCTCCCGAAACTGCAGCGGAGGAGATTCCCGCGGAATAATAGATATAAACTTATTCTCGGATTTTACTATAATTGCTTAAAAAGTCTCAATTCCGGTCTCGAGTTAACCAAAAGCCTGCCTGAAACGAAGGGGAAGGCAGTGCAGAAACTAAACAATTAAAAAAAATGAAAAAATTGTCGCTTTTCACAACATGTCTCATAATTCTGGTTGGTTCTTGGGTTTTTCTGCGCTTCGTCGTTGGCGGCATCATATCGGTACCGATTCCGAGTAGCGTGATTGCGATGTATATGGGGTTAATTGTAATCGCTATCTTAGTGCATATCTCCGTTGAGGATTCGCAGTTCCGTGAATTTCTACGACCCATTCGCGAAACGCTCGTGGACGACAGACGCCGTCTCCACCGCCGCGTTCTTGTGGTGTTGATCCCGCTCTTCCTGCTCGGTTATACCTACTCGATTATTGCGCAGCGTGCGAATCCGCCGGGAAGCCCGCGCGACGCACACCCATCACCGCCGCTTGAATTGACCTATAAAGATGAAGTCATCGGCACGATGCAAGATGTCGTTAACCCGTATCGGCACTATGAGAAAGATGATCCCGAAGCGTTCAGAGCCCATGTTGAGAACGGAAAACGCGTCTATCACGATAATTGCTTTTACTGCCATGGAGATCACTTAGATGGACAGGGGCATTTCGCACCATACCTTCAACCGCTACCGGCTAATTTCCAAGACCCGGGGGTTATTCCGAACTTCCAGGAATCGTTCTTTTTTTGGCGAATAGCCAAGGGCGGTCCAGGATTACCAGCAGCCGGCACACCATGGGATTCAGCGATGCCTATCTGGGAAGATAAGTTGACAAAAGAAGAAATTTGGGACGTTATCCTGTTTTTATCCGATTATACCGGTTATCAACCACGAACCTTTGGGGAGGCACACTAAATGCGAATCAGAACAATTGCTCTCCTACTCATTCTATTTGGAACGCTTGCTGTGTTTCGTCTTACGGACGCACAAAACGCGCCAGAAGCTTCCGAAAGAGGAAAAGAGGTTTATGAAAATTCCTGTGCACACTGCCACGGTATTGAGGGCAGAGGCGACGGCTCCGCCGCTGAGAACCTCCTCCCAAAACCGAGGGATTTCACCCGTGGTTTGTATAAAATCCGGTCTACAGAGGCGGGGCAACTCCCAACCGATCAAGACCTTTTCGACATCATCACCGAGGGGATGCCTGGCTCTTCTATGCCGGGATGGGAAACTGCTTTGACCGCAAATGATCGCTGGGAAGTGGTCGCATATATCAAAACCTTCTATGCAGGGTTCAAAGAAAATGAGAATCCACCCAAACAGATTACCTTGGAAGGGAAAATACCTTACTCCGAACAGAGCGTTGAAACCGGGAAGGTGCTTTATGTTGAACTCGGATGTGTTGAATGCCACGGAAATATCGGACGCGGCGATGGTACCTCCGCCCCAACTCTGACAGATAGTTGGGGATTCCAGACCTGGCCCGCAAATCTCACACAAGGTTGGAACTACCGCGGTGGCGCAGATACCGAAGACATCTTCAAACGATTTATTGGTGGTATTGCCGGTTCACCCATGCCGGCGTTTGAAGGCGATAGTTTCCTGAATTTTGGGTTAACTTCTGAGGAATCCAAACGCCTCGTCGAATTGGAAAATAAGGACGAGATGACAGAAGCAGAAGAAGAGGAATCCGGAAAATTTTACGAGAAAATGGATGCCGCTGTTGACATC
>RKRO01000586.1 GCA_007571355.1 Candidatus Poribacteria bacterium
GATGATGGACAGTTCCGGTTTAGGCGTACTTGTCGCTGCTTATACCAGCATTCGCCGTTATAAAGGACGCGTGGTACTGCTTAACCTTGGAGGTAATATCAGAAGCCTCATCGTTATGGCAAAACTCATGACAATTTTCGACTGCTACGATACCGAAGCTGAAGCGATAGGGCACTTCCTATAGGTTTAACTTCTGTAGCACCGAAAATAACACGCCTTCTATGAATCGGGCACCGAATAAAAATATGGAAACACAAAATCCTACTGATCCGGCACAAAGCCTTAATTTATGGCATAAATGCACCGGATGCCAAGAAGTCATTTTTAGAGGCGAACTCGAACGGAACCGCTATATCTGCTCATACTGTGACGCGCTGTTCCCTTTGCTCGCTGAAAAACGCCTCGAATACTTATTAGATGCATCATCCGTAGCAAACATTAACGCCACTAACGCTGCAGGACTGGCCGCCGAAGGAACGATTTCGGGGTACCCGACCTGCCTCTTCATTGCCGATATAGATGTAATCCCGACTGAGATTGATGTCACGCTGCTGCTCACATCCGTAGAAGATGCCTTACAAAAACGGATCCCGCTCATCACGATTGTCGCGTGCCAACCGGAAGGGTATAAAGAGACCCTGAGGGGATCAACCTATTTGACGATGCAAATGGAACGATTGACTGAGGCTTCTCTGCCACATATCACTGTGCTGACCGAAGGAGAGGTATACCCGCTCGCGACGCACCTCCCGCTCGGCGAATTGGTCATCGTAGAAGGGACAACAACGACCCAAAAACCGGCACCGCCGAACCTACAACCCGCACTACACGCTCCAGAAGAACAACTGCTTACGCAAACGCCAACAAAAGAAATCGAGAAAGCACCTGACATCAACGTTGACTGCTATATTCCGCGCGAAGCCTTACCTGAGCGGTTAGGGCGATTTTTGAATTTTTTTTCGGCGTAAGCCACAAACTTCCGGTACCTATCCGTTAGGCTGCGGCTTCGTAGGGGCGAGATGACCGCGTCCTACAATGACATAAGATAAAGGACAGGACATTTTGAGCAACACATTGAAAATACAAAGCACCCACAGCAAAAACGCGAGGCGATTCTCTGCGATCACACAGAAGTTTGAAGAGACCTTCGGCACCCCGCCGACATTCATCGCATCCGCCCCAGGGAGAGTGAATCTCATCGGCGAACATACGGATTACAACGACGGTTATGTATTTCCTGTCGCGATTGATAAATATCTTAACATCGCTGCCCGTAGACGATCCGACCCAAGGGTTGTCCTGCACGCGTTAGATGTCAACGAATCTGCGGAGGTCTGTCTGGATAGGCTCCCATCTATGCCGCGCCAAGCACCAGCGTGGAGCCGCTATCTCATAGGCGTTGCGTCCCTGCTCCAAGCATCGGGTAGAAAAATCGCGGGAATGGATGCCATCATTACAGGCGATGTCCCTATCGGCGCAGGACTCAGCTCTTCAGCAGCACTTTCCGTCGCCGCGACGCTCGCTTTTTTAGCGGCGGGTGCCGATACCGAAGTGCCTATATCCGAAAACGACAAAACAGAGCTTGCAGCGTTGTGCCAACGCGTAGAACACGAATTCGTCGGGGTTAAGTGTGGGATCATGGACCAAACGATCTTACTCTTAGGACAGGAAAACTGTGCACTGTTCCTGGACTGCCGCTCGCTCGAATATGAACACGTTCCGCTCAATCTTGCAGACTACGCTATCGCGATTTGCAACACAAAAGTTAAGCGGGAACTCGCTGCCTCAGCATACAACAAACGGCGAGCCGAATGCGAAAGAGGCGTGGAGACCCTGAGACGGCGACTGCCAGGTATCACCTCACTTCGGGACATTGGATTGACAGACTTCAAAAAATATGAAGAAGAGCTCCCAACGTTAACACAAAAGAGATGTCGGTATGTCATAGAGGAAAATGCACGCGTGGTAGAGGCAGCCTCTATACTCAAGGCACGCAGCCAACGCGCAGATGAATCGCTGATGGAATTGGGGCATCTCATGAACGCTTCACACAATGGGCTGCGCGACCATTACCAAGTCAGCTGCACGGAGTTAAACTTACTGACCGACATCGCACGCGACATCACAGGGGTCATGGGGAGTCGAATGACAGGCGCAGGCTTCGGCGGCTGCACAGTCAGCATTGTTCACAGAGACGCTTTAGAGACGTTCCAGAGACGTATCACAACGGCGTACCATGAACAGACCGGGCTCGCGCCTGAAATTTACCGCTGTCATGTGAGTGACGGCGCACACGTCTATTGGATATGAGAATCACCTCGACGAACAATACAGATAAGACGAGATATAGCATCGGCGTTGACCTCGGTGGAACAGACATCAAAGCAGGATTCGTCTCATCGGCAGGCGATATTTCTTGTCGGGTGGTGCTGCCTACAGATGTGGAAACAGGCGGCCCAAAAGTAGTGGCCGCGCGAATCGCAGAAGCCATTCGCCAAGTGTTGGTGAACGTTAAAACGACTGGTATCCACATCACTTCAAAGAACCTTGAAAATAGGCGCAGCGGAAATGCCCCGGATGACAATGTACACGACATCGGTGTTGGACTCGGTGCCCCCGGACTGATTATCGCCGAAACAGGTGTCGTACACTTTTCACCGAACTTTCCGGGATGGACGGACATCCCACTCGTTGACTATGTCAACGCAGAACTTGCAAAACGACACGCCCCGAAACGCACTGCACCGACCGATACACATAAGCAGTACAAACCGATATTACGGGCTATGGATAACGACGTGAATGCGATGACTTTAGGCGAACTGCATCACGGGGCGGGTGTCGGATACAAAAGCCTTGTTGCGTTGACACTCGGTACAGGGGTAGGCGGCGGCGTTGTCATCAACGGTAAGGTCTACCACGGGAGCCAAAATACCGCTGGCGAATTGGGACATACGATCGTCGAACCAAATGGACGGGTTTGTGGATGCGGCAACCTTGGCTGCCTTGAGGCGTATGCAGGTGCCAAAAATATCGTCCAACGCATCCAAGAGAAAATAGAAAATGGACGTAGTTCACGTTTAACCGATACAATAAAGGACGGTGTTGCATTAACACCACGAAGGATAGCAGCGGCGGCAGCAGCAGGCGACACACTCGCAACTGAAATTTTTGCGGAGACGGGACGCTATATCGGCATCGCCCTAACCTCAATCGCGCATATTCTCAACCCACAAATTGCAATCATCGGCGGCGGCATCGCCGAAGCCGGGGAAAAACTGCTTTTTAAGTCCATCCGAACAGAATTCTCTAAACGTGCGATGGATATCCCCGCACGAATGAAAATTGTAAAGGCACACCTCGGAAACGACGCAGGGATCGTCGGTGCTGCGATGCTTGCGATGGAGAACACATACCCATGAACAAGGAAACCGACTTGCAAAACACAATAAACACTTCAGAAAACCTTGATAAAGAAAACCAAAGGGACCAGAGAATGCGTGCCACGCCTCGAGTGTCTATTTTACAGATGTTGGCAGTCCTCTGCCTCTCTTTAATCCCGCTCAGTTGTTCAAAGGTGCCGGATTTCCTAAAAGACACTTTCCGGCCCGAATTGATCGTCCCCGTGTTCGACCCTGATGCCTACATTATGCCGCAGACAGGTGCTGTCGGCTACCTGAAAAACGGCGTAAAGGTTATCGCATACCCGCTGAACGACGTGAAGGCGGTCGATGCGTTCGCTATTTTTATCTACAACGGAACCAATCACTGGATATCCTTTAAAAAGAAAGATTGTCAAATGCTTGACGGGACAGGGAACGTCACGAAAACGATCGACAAGTCACAAGAATCCTTCTATCTGAAAAAGAATTTCCAACCGACGCTGCCCCCTGAATTCGCAGCGGAAGTGTTCCGATGGGATAAGGCCATTAGAATACAAGGAGACCCAGCGGTACTACCGAGAGCAGACATCGAAAAAACAACAGTGATGCCACGGCAACACGCGCGATTCTTCCTCTACTTCCGCAAACGGAGCATCAATTACAACAGTTTGCGGATCATTGTACCGAGAGTCACAAGTGATTTTAATGACCAACAAACGACTTTCGTTTTCAAATTCAGGGTACAGCGCGGCTAATCTTGGGGCCCCGCAGGCTGATGGAACAGACACCGTCAGTTTCCTGTGCTTCCAAAAAATGCAAGTTGGAATGTAATGGAGGCGACTCTACGGAATGCGACCTCAAGCATCAAACCCACCGAACCGAACCGCAAAGAAATATAAAAAAATCCATTTTCTGCTCTTTGTCCTTTGTTTAAGTTGTACCCTTCCAGAGACTGAAATGACACAACCGGGGGCCCCACCTGTTATCGGAAAGGGGGCGATCGAAATTTTGCCATCTAACCGCGAACGGAAACCATCTCTTATCATCGGTATTCGCTACGTTAAAACACTCGGTCGCGCAGGGCAAGGGGTAGCAGAATTCCAGAGACCCTCGGGACTTGCTGTAGACGAAGAAAATAGAATCTACATCGCGGATGCAGGAAACAATCGGGTACAAGTTATTGACGATACCGGCGGCTTCATCACTGAATTCGGTGGACGGGGATGGCAGAGAGGCGAATTTGATCACCCCACAGATATCGCATTAAGTTTCCAGCGAAGTTACCGACACCTCTATGTCGCAGATACAAGGAACAATCGGGTACAATACTGCAATTTTATCGATCAGATTTTCTACACCCTCACCGAAACTGTGGACGACACCCCGCTGGATCAACCCGAAGGTATCGGGATCGGACGGAACGGTGAAGTTTATGTCGTGGATACCAGAAATCATCGCTGGATGGAATTCAATATCGCGGGGGTCCCGGTGGTCACACACGGAAGCTTCGGGCGCGGGACCGAACAACTCTGGAATCCGACAGACCTCGCCGTTGATACCCGCGGGAACATCTATATCGTCGATGCAGGCAACCACCGCATTAAAAAGTACGACTTCAGCGGCAATCTTATCACGGCTTGGGGGAGCGAAGGGGACAAACCCGGTCAACTGCGAGAACCGAAGTGTATCGCTTTAGATGATCAGAATTATCTCTATGTAACCGACAGCGGCAACCGACGCGTCCAAGTCTTTGCACCCGACGGCACGTCCGTTACAGCATTCAGTACCCCCACACTCTTAGCACCGGTAGGGATCGCAATCTCGAAAACTGGACATGTCTTTGTGAGCGACACCGAAGCGAACGACATAAAAGTGTTCCAAATTTTTCGTAAGGAGTAGTTATCAGTCCTCAGTCCTCAGTCCTCAGTCCTCAGTTATAGTAAAGCCAATAATTATGGAAACACATCCTATCGAAACGAGGGCCCGCTGATTCCCCCTGCTTGCGGGGGGGAGGGGGTAGCCTTGTCCAAGTGTGCATTTATTTTGAAATTTTACGATAAAGAGGTATATTGTGGTTGTAACAGAAGATGTCCCAGCTACAAAGTCTTAACTGACAACTGATAACGGATAACTGGTTAATGCCTATCCGACTTTTTTTTCTTGTTTCCTTCTGCTTGTGTTTGCTTCCATGTCGCGGAACGCCGGCACAAGAACCTGACGATGACGAAACGGATGTCCTCGAATTTCCCACCTTTTCTGTCCTCCAGAAGACGGAAACCGTCGAGTTGAAAGCCGGTGAACAAGCGTTCACGGTGAAATTCCCACCGATTCTCCGAAACACCGAACAGTTAACAGAAACGGATGGAAATATCCTTGTCCGAAATATAGACTACGAAATTGATTTTTATTCCGGAAAAATCACGATCAAACCACGGGGGATGATGATCTTTCCGTACAGGGTGAAGTTTACCTATCGGACGCTGCCCTTCGCGATTAAAGAGGTCTACAAACGCGATCTGTACGGCGAACAGAATCCGGGTAGCGGTCAGCCGCCAGCAATCCGCAACCAGCAAAGCGGGTTTTCTGTTAACCAGAAACCTCTTGTGACAGATGGTTTCCAAGAACCAAGGGAGTCCGAGGGCCAACTGGAGGTGTCTGGAAGCCAAACATTCGGTATCTCGCTCGGCAGTGGGCGCAGCATCACACCAAACCAAGAACTCCGGGTGAATGTAGCGGGTAAAGCCTCTAAAAACATCACCGTCCTTGCGTTGCTATCCGACCAAGATTTACCGATCCAACCCGAAGGGACGACCGAAAACATCCAAGACATTGATCAGAAGTTAATTCGCATCACGCATCCAAATATGAAAGGCACGTTAGGCGACTTTGAGGGATCGCTCGGCACTTCGGCGTTTATCTTTTTTCCGCGCGCACTGGAAGGCGTACAGGTTGAAGGTGATTTCAAATGGGGTCGATTCCATCTCATTCCGAGTGCTATTCCAAAAGGACAGTCTACTAGTTTGGTCCTCCGCGGTGAGGAGGGGCGGAGCGAATATCGACTCACCGTCGATGGGCAATACGTCATTGTGAAGGCGGGCAGCGAAATCGTCTGGCGAAACGGCGAAAGAATGCGACGCGGCGAAAACAACGACTATATTATCCGAGAATACGGTGACCCGATCGTCGAATTCAACAGCAAGCACCTGATAACAAGCAACGACACAATCCGAATAGATTTTGAATACATCTCCGAGGAACGCGCCTATCAGCAGAACCTTTACGGACTCAGCAGCGTTTTTTCACTACCCGGTGATCGGATAACCATTGGTGCCGCTTATGCCGTTGAGACAGACCTAAAAGAACCCGATCAGGCTTTAATTGCGATGACAGAAACAGACGTGGCGGCACTACGACAAAATAGCCTCGATCCAGATGCCGATGGAGCGCGTCTCATCGCGCCACAGCAACACACCGTGTGGGGTTTAGAGAGCCGACTCAATATCACCGAGAAAGCATGGATTGAAGGTGAGCTCGCCTATAGTAATCTCGATAAGAACACCTATTCCACAGTAGATCGTAAAGAGGTGAGTCAGGCGTGGAAACTGATCGGTTCAGCAGACTGGGATTTCGCAACATGGACAGATACGTTTCAACCGAAACTGACAACTGACCTTGATATACGGGCAATGGATGCCGATTTCGTGCCTGTCGGTGCGTCAAGTAGCAACCGTACCCGCTCCCGATACGAAACGCAATATGCCAAAGAGGGATTCGATGACGCGTTTCTGTTAGATACCCCCGGTTTCTCACGCATCGCGCAAGATGAGCGAACCGTAAACTTTGACATCCAATTGATTCCGATAGATTGGTTGGCGTTTGATGCCGGGGTCGGCAGAAGTGAAGAGAAAGTACCGCAACACGCTGAAACTATTCCGATGGGAATAGAGGCAGTGTCCACAGGAAATGCAACCATCCGCAATAACTTCAATTGGGGTGTAAACTTCAACCGACTTGTGGGTGGGAGCAGGAGCGCGGTCACCTCGCCACTGCCACGGACAAACAGACAGGGAAGCAGTACATCGACACAAGGCGCGCGTCCGGTTCAGAAAACATCGTTCCTGAAAAAGTTGCCGAATCTCCGATGGGATGACTATCGGAGCCGTTCGCGTGTCGAGGGGGGCGATTCGACGCGGGTGCAATCGCAGCAGAAGTCGCGGCAGGAAGGCAATCTGTCCTATCCGATCGGTCCGTTCAGATTCACCGGGACATTGGGCAGATTGGAATCCACGGAAGCACTGAATGCGACGCTCAACCGGAAACGGGATCGAGCGATTGGACGCATTGATCTCGTTGATTTCAGTTGGCTATCTGTCAATACCCGTTACGAACTTGAAGAGGCTTTCACAAAAGAGCCGTTGCTCACTGTAGACGACGCGCCGATCGGTCTGTCCGACTGGCAGCGCAATACCACAGCGCGAACGTGGAAAGTGGGGCTCTTTTCACAGCAGAAATCTTTCCTCGGCGGTGGGGTGAATCTGCGTGCAAACCTTGCACGCAGAATGCTGGAGGCGCACACCGAATTCGGGTCAAATACGACCACGCAACTCGCCGATATTACCCTGCAGTTGACACCCCTCAGCCGCGCCATTGACATAGAAGTCCGTTATGAGCTGGATAAAAAATTAACAAGCCAACGCTACGAAATCTATACCAACATCCACCCGCATACGGGTGTTTTGCTCCAACCGGGTGAAGGGTATTACGTGAAATTGGACGATCTGCACTACGTAGAGGATCCTGAGGAAGGCACTTACATCAAAATCTACCAGAACGTCGGTGATAAACCGACCACCGCAGTAGATGCGGATTTCCGTGTCCGTTTGCAACCCCGCCCGTATTTCGCACGACGTGCCAGCGCGCGGCAACAGCAACAGAGGAGCGAGGTTACCTCGTCCCTACGACATGAGAGTTTACGTCCAACGCCGCCAACATCAGGGCAAAATGATACATCACAAAGACGACTCATTTCCGGCACATCCGCCCTACAAAACGTGCAGCCCTCTCGAACAGAATGGTTTCTGAGCGCGCTCCGAGGGCAAATCCGATTCTGGTTAACAGAAGAACAAGAGGTAGAGGACGCAATGTCCCTATATCTGCTCCAGAGTTTACAAGGTTCAGATACGCTTTTTGGACGGTTGAATCAGCACCATCGGATCGAATTTTCACCCTCACCGGCGTTCAGTCTTGCGTTCAATCTCCGCACCGGCGAGACGCTCAACAAGCGAATCAATAACCAAGAGCGTCATAGACAGCATCGCGCTTGGGATACTGCTTTCTCTGTAAACCCGACACAACGCCTCTCTGTCGGTGCCAACCATGAGCAACGTCAGGAGATAGAAAGTTACAGCCAATTTAATTTTGAGAACCTTGGACAGGAAATTGAGACTGAAGAAAAGGGGGCAGACCGTTCCGCAACACCCATCTCAGACCTACACCAACTGGAGCAGACGACCGAACTGAATCTCCGCTATCAACTGAGCCATGTCCTGCGATGGAGCGGGATCGGCGGCTACAGACAGACAACCGACGAGGAACAACTCGACGCAGAACCGGCAGCGAAGACCCGTACGTTTTTTTATCAAAATCGGATAACATACAGCCTCATCGGCAAGGGACGGATGGATGTCAACTACAAACTCGGCTACGGTCAAAGTAGTGGTGGGATACCTTTCGCGCAATACACTTTTTATGAGGGTATCAGCCACGAAATTAGAACAACAGCAGACTACAGATTGCGGAGATTCACCGATCTGTTGTTTCGCCTCAATTACCGGCTGCTCTCCACAAAGCATCGAAAACCCGAACACCGCTTAGAGATGACGGTCAGCGCGGAACTCTAATGTGAACTTGGCGAGTTCGTTTCCGATAATGATACGTGCTCCTAATTGGGGTCTTTGTCAGTGCTGGACGCACCTGTGATGGCCTCTTCCCAATCCCACAAAAAAATGGTGCCATCTTGCCCCGTGCTAACCAGTGTTTCCGCATCGGGCGAAAATTTTAACGCCTCCACTTGTTCCGTGTGCCCATCAAGCGCAGCGATTTTGTCTCCCGTCGTAACATCCCATAATTGGATTGTACCCCTGTTATTCGCCCTGACGAGAATCGTGCCATCCGGTGAAAACACCAACAATTCCGGACTATTACGATATACTATCGTACGTGTCACCCTGTCACCCTGTCTATCCACCTGTAGCCCCTGTTGTGTCAGTTCTGGATTATTATGACGTATCACCCTAACTCGTTCATGCACAGTGCTAACAAAAAAAAGTTTATGACCGGTACGCACATCCCATAAATGGAGTTGATCACGTGATTCAGCAGCAAGCAAGGTAGAATCTGGAGAAAGTGCCAAGGCAGAAATAGCCCCCAGATTCTCCCGCTCCATTAATCCCTCGAAAGTGGGTAAGGTTTCACCGGTTGCAGCAAGCAGTGCTTGGATCTTCCCGTCGTGTGATCCACTGACGAGTATCTTGCTATCCGGCGAAAACGTTAAGGCAGTAAAAATAGCAAAATCCGGCATATCGCGGAATCTGCCGCGAAAACCGTTTTTCACGGCTTCACTAAGAAGGATTTTTTGGACACCACCCGTTTCCGTATCCCACAAGAGCAGTTCATTAGGAACACCAGCAAATGCTACCATTTTACCATCAGGCGAAACCGTAAATGCCTTGTCGTCTACATCGTGCTGTAAAGTTGCAAGTTCACGTCCTGTCGATACATCAGTCATACGTGTTTCCCGCCCACCCCCAGAATAAAGGATGAGATGCCCGCGATCCCAAATTACGGGCCGGTTTGTCCCAAAACTGATAAGTTTCGTGCCATCCGGCGAAAATGCCAAAGCTGGGTACCAATCCCAACGTCCCAGACTTTGGATACTGAGTTTTTGTGCCGTTTTCACATCCCAAAAAGCAATTTCACCATTAACCCCCGCACTCGCAAGGGTAGAACTATCCCTAAAGAAAGTCACTGCTTTCATCGACTGCGTGTGTCCAGTGATATGGTTATCAAGCGGCATTCCAGTCTCTATGTTCCAGAATCGGATTGTGCCATCTGTACTCCCGCTGACGAGTGTACGACCATCGGGTGAAAACGCTAACGCAGTAATATCGTTGAGATGACCGGTGAGCGTCACGAGAGGTGCCCCAGTAGTGGTATTCCACAATTGCACCGTTTTATCTGTACCCCCGCTTGCAAGCGTGCTGCCATCGGGTGAAAATGCCAATACATTTATCCATCCCGTATGTTTTTGTAACGTAATCCACTCATCATCGCTTGTGAGATTACACAACCGTACCGTTTTATCTGTGCTTCCGCTTGCCAGATGGGTGCCATCGGGTGAAAATGCCAATACTAAAATCCAATTTTTAAACCACAAGCTGCTACGCGAAGTTTCATCCAACGGCTGCGTGGACAAATCTACGTGTCCTTTGAGGGTAGATAACTTTGTACGAGTTGCTACGTCCCATAACTGAATTATCCCGTCCTTTTTTCCAATCGCGATTTTATCGATGGTCATTGCGTGAACACCGCTAAAATCCTCAGAACTAAAGAGACCGGTCCCGAATAGTCCAGTTTTAAGGTGTTTTGTTTTCCCCCTCCCGTTGTCAATATTCAATCTCGTAATTGCGGCATGCCCCAACTTACTCAAACCGATCAGCGTTTTCCCATCTGAAGAGAATCGCAGGACGGAAGCATTCCCGTACAAATCGATAAGCGGCACTGCGCGCTCGGTAGCGATCTCCCACAACTGGATGAGTGTCTCTTTAGAAGAAATGCTAAGAAAACGGCCATCCGGTGAAAAACTGAGGGCATCACACATCCCGCTGCCAAGCAAAGCTTTCTCTTCACCTGTTTCCACATCATACAGCCAGACCCCGATATGACTACCTACAGCAAGCAGAGTTCCATCTGGCGAAAACTGAATTGTGGTAATCCCGCCTTTACCTAAGCGCGCTTTCGCAGCTCTGGGCAGGTGCCAATGTGCGTAATTTTGAATTGTCTCATCTGATTCTGCTTCTGCAGCCGATGCTGAAACGTCGTTGGGCTGCTGGCTGCCGGGATCTCCCTCGTTCGGTGTCCTAACATTTCCGAGTTGTGTCCGAATATCCGGTTTGGCTTCAAAGTTTAGCACAACAGGGGCTTCAATGAGCTCCACGGTCATCTCTGATGGCGCATCGAAACTGTAAGGTTTCTGGAAACGCGACAAGTATTGCTGGTTTCCTATCCCTAATGTGAATAAAATGACTGTCAATGTGGAAACACCGACTGCCCACGGCACCAACGGTTGACTGCCTGAGGGTGTCATCGGTTTCAGCCGCGAAATTTCACGCATGATATTCTCTGTGAGATTCGGTGTGATTTGGAAATGCTCTAAAGCTTCTCGTATCATGGGTTCCTCCTTCTTTAGTCGTTTTCGCGCACGGTAAAGACGATTCTTAATCGCCGCTACCGATACCCCTAAAAACTTGCTGATTTCCTCGTAAGTCATTCCCCCGAGGTAGTAGAGTGTGATGACGGTACGTTCACTCTCCTGGAGCTTCGCAAGCAGTTTCTTAACGACTTCGCGCTGCGCTTCCGCCGTTATCCGCGCATTCTCCGCGCTGACATAGCCTGAGTAGGTTGCTTCGCCCATCTCAGCACCACTGGCAGTTTCCAACGACTGCGTCCGTAAACGTTTTTTACGGAGCCATGCTTTACACTGGTTCGCGGTTATGACATACAGCCAACTCGCAAACCGCTGTGGTTCCTTCAAAGTTGGTAACTTCTGATATGCTTTCAGGAACGTATCCTGCGTAATATCTTCGGCGATATGGAAGTCGCTGATCTTCCGCCACGCCAGCGCATGAACGGATCGCTGATGCTTTTTCACAAGCATGGAGAACGCAGCCTCATCGCCATCAAGGGTGCGTTGGATAAGTTGAACATCGTCATTTTTCATCAGACACCTCTGATATAAGGAAAGTTCATCGTTTCACATTAACCTATAG
>RKRO01000485.1 GCA_007571355.1 Candidatus Poribacteria bacterium
GAGCACAATCTCAAGAACATCAATGTATCCATACCCCGCGACCAATTTGTGGTCATAACCGGCCTGAGTGGCAGCGGCAAGAGCAGCCTAGCCTTTGATACCCTGTATGCCGAAGGACAGCGCAGATTCTTGGAATCGATGTCCACCTATGCCAAACGCTTTATCACGCAACTAAAAAAACCGGATGTCGACTTCATTGACGGACTATCCCCCGTTGTCTCTATCGAACAGAAAACAGTTACGATGAACCCGCGCTCTACCGTCGGTACCATGACCGATTTGCAGGACTACCTCCGTATGCTGTTTGCAACGATAGGTGTCGCCCATTGTCCTTACTGTGGCGTTGAAATCCCTATCCGTTCCCACCATCAGATACTTGAACGGATGCTCTCGTTGCCAGAAGGTACCGAAGTCGAAATTCACGCACCCGTCTTCAAAATCTACGGTGAAGATTATGACTACCTTTTTGACGATATCCGTACAAAAGGGTGTCGGCACGTCAAAATCGACGGCATTGAACACGACATCAGCGAAGAAATAGAACTTGATCCTGATCAAGCATACGATCTCCAAGTGATCGTTGACAAATTCTATGTCAAAAAAGATATTGATAAGCAGGTGCTCGCCTCCCTTGAACACGCCATGCTCGTCGGTGAAGGCTTCATGCGCTTTGATGTCCAGTTCCCTGAAGATGCAGAAGCAGACACAATACAACGGCTGGAAGGCTTCGGATGTCGAAAGCACGGCATAATCATGGCGGAACTTGGACCGCATCACTTTACCTTTAACGAACCGAGCGGCGCATGTGTAACCTGCTCAGGACTCGGCACCTACTTACAAGTGCATCCGAATTTACTTGTCCCTGATAAGACCCGAAGTATCGCCGATGGCGCGTTCGTCCATCAAGCCTTCAACTACGATCCGGATAGATGGGACGGCAGGACAATGTACAGTCTCTCCGCACACTACGGGTTTGATCTTGACACACCTTTTGCTGATTTACCAGAAAATGTTATTGACATCCTCTATCACGGCACACATGGCGAGGAATTTCCTATCCGACAACCCGAAGGCGCACGTCCCGTCGAAAAACGCCACCTCGGTAGAAAAATCCGTTTCGACGGTATTGTTACCCGTATTGATAGACACTACCGCCACTACCGCAAACGCGGAGAAGCGCACTCCGGCATGGAAGAATATCTCCGAAAAGTGATGGTAGAACGCACCTGTCCGGATTGTAACGGCGCCAAACTGAAACGCCAGCGGCTCCTTGTTACCATCGAAGGTCAAACCATCCATGAAGTCGGCGAACTGCACTTCGAGGAATTAAGAGACTTCTTGTTAACCATCACGGATATTCCCGAAAAACAGCGAGAAGCAGGCAACCGCGTTATCAGTGAGTTAGTGATCCGGATTAATCTTCTGCTTGGCATTGGCCTCGATTATCTCAATCTCAATCGGCGTTCTGCAACGCTCTCCGGTGGTGAATCGCAGCGCATCCGTCTCTCTACACAGATCGGATCCGGGTTGATGGGCATGCTCTATGTCCTTGACGAACCGAGTATCGGGCTGCACCCGAAAGACAACGCGAAGATGATAGAGACTTTACGGAAGTTACGGGATATTGGTAACACCGTTATCGTCGTTGAACACGATGAAAGCACAATTCGCGCCGCCGATCACATCATAGAGCTCGGACCAGGCCCCGGCATCCACGGTGGGGAAGTCGTTATCCAAGGTGAACTTGAAACGATACTCGACTGCCCCGAATCTTTGACAGGCCTCTATTTAAGTGGGAGACGAGAAATTCCGATGCCAGAACAACGCCGCAGCTTAAACGGTAAGTTCCTGAGTATTACCGGTGCCAGAGAAAACAATCTCAGAGACATTGACGTAGATATTCCGATAGGTGTCTTTATCTGTGTTACCGGTGCCTCAGGTTCCGGTAAGAGTACTCTCATCAACGAGATTCTCTACAAGAGATTACATGCCATCTATCACGACAGTCGGACGCTCTACGGCGCACACGATGAACTCGAAGGGCACGAACACATCAGCGATGTGATTAGCATTGATCAATCACCCATCGGGCGTTCCTCGCGTTCCAATCCTGCGACATACATCAAGTTTTACGATAATATTCGCAAACTCTTTGCCAGCGCGCCGCTCTCAGTTTCAAGAGGCTACACCGCCTCACGATTCAGTTTTAATGTCAAAGGCGGGCGGTGTGAAGAGTGCCACGGCGATGGCACCATCACCACGCAGCTCCACTTTATGCCAGATGTTGAGGTCGTCTGTCCGACCTGTAAAGGCGCACGCTATAACGAAGACACGCTCGATGTTACCTACAACGGCAGGAACATCTCTGAAATCCTTAATATGTCCATTGAGGATGGTGTTACGTTTTTCGCCGATCAACGGTTGATTTGCCATAAATTGAGCGTCCTGAACCAACTCGGCATGGGATACCTCCAGATCGGCCACCCCGCCACGATCCTCTCCGGCGGCGAAGCGCAACGCGTGAAGTTGGCAAACGAACTCGGGAAACTTAAACGCGGGAAACATAACCTCTATATATTAGATGAACCCACGACGGGGCTGCACATCGCAGACGTTCAGAAACTCCTTGACAGCCTCAATCGTCTCGTCGATAGCGGGCATTCCGTGATTGTGATTGAGCATCATCTGGATGTCATCAAAACCGCTGATTATGTTATCGACCTCGGTCCCGAAGGTGGGCATAAAGGTGGTGAAGTATTGGCACACGGTACTCCTGAAGAGGTCGCGGCAGTCGAAGCATCGTTCACTGGGCAATTTTTGAAGGAATATCTTATCTGAAATTGGTCTGATCTTTAGAAATAGAGATGTATTTGCAAAATTAATCCACATCGTATATACTTTACTAAAGTTTGGACACTCCTTGTTTTGTGTGCGTTGTGTTTCAAAGGCGTGTCTATTTTTCCGATAGTTTCACACATGCAAGGAAACCTTAGAAACGTCCGCACGCTGTAGGCGTGGTATGTCTATAGAAATCGGACTATAGAAACGTCCGCACGCTGTAGGCGTGCTATGTCTCTTGCGTCCGAAGTTTTACTTGGGTGTTTCTTTTCGGTTGCCTGCCCTAATGAAAATTGTCCAAAGTTTCGTATAACGTGAGCTAAAAAATAAATTTGTAGGTTGGGTTGAGCGGTAAATACACACTAAAAACCTTATAATTTGGACAGATATGCCATTTTTTAAGGCACTTTCTGCTTTAAATAGTGATAGCGAAACCCAACATCCTACTTTTATCAAACTCACGTTATAATTTGTGAACAATTTTACAAAAAAATCCGCTTTTCTGGTAAAATTTCGCAAAATAAATTTGACATTCGCAATTTGTTGTGGTATACTTAATGTGACTTGTATGCCGTTTTGGCAAAATCGGCAGGATATTTTCTAAGATCGGTCAGCAAAGACGTTTTTTGAAAATTTAACTTGACAATACATCAACATCGTGGACAACGCAATCATATCGCCTGCTGTTTATGGGTCTGGGTAAGTTTGACGCGTGCTGCGCGTACGACGTATCAAACGATTTACCGCCTCAAAGAAAGTTTATATGATGATTACATACGACAAGAGATCGAAAATCCTTCTATTGTCGTCAACTTTGCGTAAG
>RKRO01000118.1 GCA_007571355.1 Candidatus Poribacteria bacterium
CCTTCTCATTTAACGGGGGCCCCGGATCCTCATCGGTCTGGCTGCACCTCGGAGTACTCGGACCGAGATGTGTCAAACCCGACGAAGATGGAGAGTTACCGCAACCGCCCTATCAGTTGACCCATAACGGGTGCTCTATTTTAGACAAAACCGATCTTGTTTTTATTGATCCTGTCAGCACGGGGTTCAGCAGGGCCGTCGCAGGCGAAGAGGCGAAGCAATTTCACGGCTTCAAAAGAGATATTGAATCCGTCGGCGATTTTATCCTGCTCTACTTAGGACGTTATAAACGCTGGGAATCCCCTAAATTTCTCATCGGTGAAAGTTACGGAACGACGCGTGCGGGTGGGCTTGCAGGCTACCTTCAGGGGCGGCACGGTGCCTATCTCAACGGCATCATGCTCGTTTCGGTCGTGCTCAATTTCCAGACAATTCGGTTTGCACCGGGCAATGATCTCCCCTATATCCTCTACCTACCTACATACGCAGCAACTGCACGGTATCACGACAAATTAGATGACGTTGATACCCAGTTTGAAACGTTCATAGACGAAGTGAGAGCGTTCGCGATGGGGGATTACACTGTTGCCTTGATGCAAGGGAGTGCTTTAACGCCCGATCAACGTGCTAATATTGTTAAACGCCTCGCGAAGTATACCGGACTCACACCGGAATACATTCAGCGGACCGACTTGCGGATTAACATCGGTCGGTTTTGCAAGGAGTTGCTCCGCGATGAAGCACGGACAGTCGGCAGATTTGATAGCCGATACAAGGGAATCGATCGCGATTCAGCAGGCGAAAGCTATGAATATGACCCGAGTTCTGCGGTCGTCCAAGGCGCGTATACCGCTACGCTCAACGCTTATGTCCGGGGCGAACTTGAATTTGAGTCGGATCTCCCCTATGAAATTCTCAGTAGGCGTGTGCATCCTTGGGACTACAGCGATCATCAGAACCAATACGTCAACGTCGCCGATACCTTGCGCGCAGCGATGACGATGAATCCTGCATTGAAAGTGTTTGTCGCGAACGGGTACTACGACTTGGCAACCCCCTTTTTAGCGTCGGAATATACCTTCAGCCATCTTGGCCTTGATCCATCTTTGCAGGATAACATCACGATGGTTTACTATCAGGCAGGGCACATGATGTACATCGACCAAGCGGAGTTACAGAAAATGAAAAGGGATTTGGATGCGTACCTCGATGACGTGCTTCCGTAATTCCTACGCCTTAAGCGAGTTTCAATATTCAATATGCACCTTGTCTGTCACTGCTGGGCGGGGCACCCCCGCCCTACGCACTTGGCAGCTGCCCTGCCGCAAAAAAATCGGAAGTTTATTATTTAATAACGCCAGTTTGATTTATTATTTCGGAGGTGTTGCACCTCCTATTTTCGCAGCACAGAAGCGTGTATTGTAGCACAAACTTCATAGTTTGTGCAGGATAGCCCCTCAATTAACAGTAGACGTTACATACACCCAACATTTATCAAACTCACGTTATTTAATATGGCTTAACCGCCGGGTAAATTAAAAAAAATGAGTTATCAACGGGAATTTGAGAAACGGTTAGATGTTGCAGTCGTCGGTGTCGGTTCACACGGCTATCGCAACGTTTTACCGACGCTAACATTCCTCCCTGTTCGGTTGAAGGCGTTTTGCGACCTTGACCTTGACCGCGCCCGCATCACTGCCGAACAATACGGTGTCAAAGCGTGTTATTCGAGTATGGCGGAGATGTTTCGGAACGAGGAATTGGATGCCATCTTTCTCTGTGCCCCCCCACGCCTGCACCCCGAATTGACCTGCGAAGCACTGGACGCAGGGATGCATGTTTGGTTGGAAAAACCACCTGGAATGTTCGCTGATAAAGTTCGAGAGATGATTCGCCATCGGAAAGATCGCGTTGTTGTTGTCGGATTCAAAAAGGCGTTCATGCCTGCAACACAAAAGATTATCGAGATCTTCGCAACTGACCAATATGGTCCCTTACGAACACTCTTGGGTGTCTACCCGATGACGATTCCGAGCGATGGCAAACGGGTGCTGCGTGAAAAAGAGCATACCAACTGGCTCCAAAACGGCGTTCATCCGCTGTCGCTGCTCATAGCCGTCGGCGGGAAGGTTTCTGCTGTAACCGTTCGTCTCGGACAGCGGGGCGGTGGTGCGTGTCTCTTGGAATACGAAAGCGGCGCGCTCGGAAACTTACATCTCGCGGATGGTGCGAGGAACGGGCAACCCTCCGAACTTTACCAATTCTTCGGAGACGGATGCCACGCCGAAATCAGAAACGGCACACAGGTGTTACTGCAACGCGGTGTGCAGCTTGATTATCGTGAGAGTACCAGTTTTGTTGCCGAAGGTTTTGACAGCGGTGCTGTCGTCTGGGAACCGCAACACAGTTTCGGCACACTTGAAAACAAAGGACTTTTCATCCAAGGCTTCTATCAAGAGATGCGCTATTTCTGTGATTGCATTCTGGAGGGCAAACCTGCTGAGCAAGGTTCACTGGCGTTCGCACTTGAAGTCATGAAGGTTTACGAAGCGGGACTCCGCTCAGAAGGTGATACCGTGCCTGTTTTATGAAACTAAGTGCAATTGGAGAAAAAATGCTAACAAAATTGATTTGCCGTAATTTCAAAAACTTTGGCGAAGTTGAGATTGAATTGGGAAATCCTGTAGTCTTTATCGGTCCAAATAATTCGGGTAAAACAGCCGCCTTACAAGCCCTCGCCTTGTGGGAGATAGGATTCAAAAGGTGGAACGAAAACCGTAAGGGCAAAACGAACCCAGAGAAACGTCCGGGTGTTGCTATAAACAGGCGCGACCTCATCTCCGTTCCAGTGCCAAGCGCCCGATTGCTCTGGCGAAATTTGCAAGTCCGAGATCCACAAAACGTCCGCATAGATATTATCATTGAAGGCATAACAAATAACAAAGCGTGGAAGTGTGGTTTCGAGTTCGATTACGCCAATCAAGAAGCTTTTTACTGTCGTCCTTTGCGGGTATCAGAAACTGGTGAAAACGGAATTGAACGGATGCCTGTTCCTCAGGAAGCAGGAAACTTCCCTATTGCCTTCCTACCCCCAATGTCTGGACTCGTATCCAATGAAACGCGGCTTGATGAAGGGGCAATCAATGTCCGGATTGGAGAAGGGCGAACCGCGGAGGTTTTGCGTAATCTCTGCTATCAAATCTCACAAGACAGTCAAAAATGGGAAGATCTTTGTGAAAAAATCTATGCGTTATTCGGTGTACGCCTTGATGAACCTAATTATATTCAGGAACGTGGCGAGATCGCAATGAACTACCACGATCAGGCTGGCATTTTATTAGATCTCTCTGCATCAGGCCGCGGTTTCCAACAGACGCTGCTGTTGCTTGCATATATCGCGGCTCATCCCGGGGCTGTCCTCTTGCTTGATGAACCAGATGCACATCTTGAAATCCTTCGGCAACGGCAGATTTATCAGGTCCTTACAGAATTAGCCAGAGAACACAATAGTCAAATCATTGCTGCCAGTCATTCCGAAGTCATCCTCAATGAAGCAGCAGATCGGGATGTTGTTATCGCCTTCCTTGGTAAGCCTCACCGAATTGATGGGCGCGGTAGCCAACTCCTTAAATCGCTTCGGACAATTGGCTTCGAACAATATTCTCAAGCAGAACAACAAGGATGGGTTCTTTATCTTGAAGGAGCAACAGATCTTGCAATTTTACAGGCATTCGCTAAAAAGTTATCACACGATGCTGTAAATGTACTGGAACGCCCTTATGTTTACTATGTTGGTAACCAACCGAGGAAAGCTCATGAACATTTTTATGGTTTGCGTGAGGCAAAGCCTGACCTCGTCGGATTTTGCCTCTACGATCGAATTACTGGAGAACTTCAGTCCCATCCAGAATTAAGAGAGTACGCGTGGGAGCGACGCGAAATTGAGAATTACATTGTGTTCAATAAACAGGTACTTATTGACTGGGGAAACGCTGAAATGGTATTATTTTCTAGATTACTAGCGGAACAGATTACAAAATTTGAGAGTGCTCTGACAACCCTTGGTAAGGAATCACCATGGTCACCCAATATCAAAGTAACGGACGATTTTTTAGACCCTTTGTTCGCCACTTTTTTTAAAGAAATCGGGTTACCGAATCTCATGGAGAAGACAAATTATCATACTTTAGTCCAACATGTACCGGTGCAGCACATTGATCCTGAAGTTACCAAGGTGCTGGATAGCATTTTAGAGGTCGCCAATAAAGCAGTGCCGTTGAGCAGTATTTAACCGATAAAACGGAGGAAAACGTGGAATATAGACGATTGGGGAAAAGCGGGCTCAAGGTATCAGAAATCTGTTTAGGCACAATGACCTTTGGGCACGGTGCTGATGAGGCAGCAGCGAATCGCATGGTGGATATTGCTTTGGATGCCGGTGTCAATTTTTTTGATACCGCCAATTCTTATGGTGATGGCAAATCCGAAGTGATGCTTGGGAAGGCACTCAAGGGGAGGCGGCGCGATGCAGTTGTCGCGACTAAGTTCTTCAATCCGATGGGCACCGGTCCCAACGATTCCGGGATGTCCCGCGTACATATCATGCAAGCGATTGACGCTAGCCTCAAACGCCTCCAGATGGACTATGTGGACATCTACTACATTCACCACGTCGATACACAGACCCCTTTAGCGGAGATGCTGCGCGCATTGGATGATCTTGTCCGACAAGGGAAAGTCCGTTACATCGCGTGTAGCAACTACCAAGCGTGGCGGTTATCCGAGGCGTTATGGCTCAGTGATATTAACGGTTGGACACGGTTCGCTTGCTATCAACCGCAATATAGTCTCGTTGTCCGGGATATAGAGCAAGAGCTCGTCCCGCTCTGCGAACATAAAGGACTCGGGATCGTCGTCTGGAGCCCGTTAGCGGGTGGATTCCTCTCTGGAAAATACAAACCCGGTGAACGTACACACGGCGGCACTCGCTCAGAAGAGGGGTGGGCATACCCGCAACGCTATTTCGCAGACAACGCCGATGAGACATTGCAAACCCTTTTTGACGTTTCCGAGGTGCTTGGACATAGCCCGGCACAAGTCGCACTGCGGTGGGTGCTTGAGCAACAGGCAATGACTTCAGTGATTGTTGGCGCAAGGCATACTGGACATCTCCGCGATAATCTCGGGGCAGCAGGCTGGCGGCTTCAAGGCGAGACGCTCCAAAAACTCAACGATGTCTCACATCTGCCCGATCGCTACCCTGAAGCCATGGAAAAGAACATGCACGAGCGACGGGATAGTGCTGTTGAGATACCACATTTGTAAAAACAAAAGTACGAACTTTTCTCTTTCAGATTTGACAAAATAAGCAGTAGAATCGCAGACATTCTTGGTTACCTTGAAAGCGGAGACCTGCGGTTATTAAAGTAAGCTTGGACAGGTGGCACGGGGAAGTTGTAAAAGACGTTCTCGCGCCTTATTATCAGAAGGGGGTAATCCGTGATGGGAAGATGGAAAGTTATTACAATTGCTGCGGCAGTCGTACTCGTTGCTGTGGTCGCAGTTGTCGTCGGACGCATCGTATTTGCAACGAAAGATGACACGAGTAGCAGCGAAGCACAGGGCATAAAGACAGCAACGGTTGAACGCGGTGATATCGCTGTAACGATTGACGCGACAGGCACAATCAAACCGTTGAACATTGTTGAGGTGAGCTCCAAAGCAAGCGGGAAAATTTTGGAGCTTCACGTTGATGCCGGTGATTATGTTCAAAAAGACGATATTATCGCAGTGATTGAAACGACCTACGTTCAGATCAGTTTGGAACAGGCGCAAGCCGACTTACAATCTGCCGAAGCACGTTTGCAACAGGCGGAAATCGACATTCAACTCCAGACAGAGCAATCCGACATCCAGATTCGGCAGGCACAGGAATCTCTCGCTGAGGCACAGCAACGGCTCATCCAGCTCAAGGAAGATATCCGTCTTGAGAAAATAGCCAACAAACGCGGGGTCATGGATGCCGAAAACAGCCTTAACATCGCCAACCTTCGGTATAAATTGCTTACCTCCGATGAAGTCCGTGATGAAAATAAACGGCGCGCGGAAGCCTCTTTGGCACAGGATAAGGCAAATTTGGATCTGGTAACCGCAGAGCATGAACGGAATAAGAAACTTTACAATAAAGAACTTATTTCGCTTGCTGCGTTAGAGTCTTCACAAGCACATCTTAAATCGGCACAGGCGCGGCATCGGTCATCTGAAGAAAACGTGAAACTGGTAGAGCAAACCGCGACTGAAGCCGAACTTGAATTGGGGAAAGCTGATATCAAGAGAGCGGAATTCAACCTTGCACTTGCTAAAGAACGCGTTGAGGCTGAAAACGCACGGGATATGGATATTAAACTTCAGGAACAACGGATCGTCCAGGCCGAAGAATCGTTAAAACTTGCACAAGCCAATCGAAAACAGATTACCCGAAAGGAACGCGATATCGAAACCGCGCGTTTAGCCGTCAAACGCAATCAAACGCAGCTGGAACTCCGTCAAATTGAGTACGAGGATACAGTCATCAAGGCACCCATCTCTGGAACGATTCTTGAAAAACTCGTTGAAGAGGGACAAGTGATCACTTCACGTCTTTCCTCACTCGCCTCAACTGAAGGACAGGCAATCGTTACCATGGCGGACCTGGATACCGTCTACGTCGTGACTGAGGTAGATGAAACCGACATCGGCAAAGTCCAAATCGGACAACCGGTGACGATTAACGTTGAAGCCTACCCCGATATGCCATTTCAGGGTGAAGTCTTGAAGATTGCTCCGCAAGGGCAAGTTATCCAGAATGTGACAACATTTGAAGTAACCTCCGAGTTGAAGAATGTGGCGGCTACCGGATCACGTCAGGGAATGATACGAGGTGGAGAAGGGCGGCGCGGTGGCGGCGATTGGCAAGGCGGCGGTCGACCCGATTTCGCAAATATGACCGATGAACAACGTGAACGTTTCCGAGCAATGCGCCAACAACGCCAAGCAGAAGGTGGCGAGGCTGATGGAGTACCGTCAAGACCCACACCTATAGAACCTCCTGCACAGCAACCGGAAGCGGAGGACATAGCGGAGGCGAAAGAAGAGGCTGATGACGATGATGTGGGCGGGCTTTTCGGCGGATTCTTTGAAGAAGCACCTATAGAAGAACCACAGCCCCAAACGCAACCCACAGCGACTGAAGAGACAAAGATGCCGTTTCTTAAACCCGGTATGAACGCCAGTGTCCAAATTTCAGCTGTCAACAAAACAGACATCCTTACTTTGCCGACTGAAGCTGTCCTTGATATGCGAGGCAGGAAAATGGTTAGGATCGTCGGGGCAGACGGCCAACCCGGACGACCACAGCCCGTTGTAACAGGGGTCAGCAGTTTCGACAAAATTGAGATCATCTCAGGACTCGCCGAAGGCGATATCGTTGCACTCGGCGGCTTTCAACCGGGCGGCGGTGGTGAAGATTGGCGAAGACGCATGATGCAAAATCCTGCTTCCACAATGCGACGGATGACCGGCGGCGGTGGTCCTCGCGGACGATAAACATGCTAAAAGGGCATAACATATAGGAGAGAATGCTATGGGTATCCTTGAAAGTTTTGCAAACGCGCTAAGTGCCTTATTGGCAAATAAGCTCCGTTCTCTGTTGACAATGTTAGGTGTAATTATCGGGGTCGGTGCGATTATAACCACGACTTCAATCGGCGAAGGCGCGAAAGCTGATGTCACCGAACGGATTCAGACATTAGGGGCGAACATTCTTGCAGTTCGACCCGGGCAGAGTAGGTTTCGAGGCCGCGGCTCCGCGGATGCACGCAGAAGCCTTACTGTCCAAGACATGGAAGCGTTACAGGAGCGTGGACAGACTTTCGGTTATGTCACGCCTGAGGTCAGCAACCGCGCACAAGTGAAGTTCCTGAATAAGAATACGAACACAACCATCGTCGGCACTTCGCCAGCATACCTCGTCACAGCAAATTTTACCGTCGAAAAAGGGCGGTTTTTCACAGAAAGCGAGATTCGGTACCGGGACCGCGTCTGTGTACTCGGTAAAACCGTTGTTGATACCCTCTTTGAAAATATTGAACCGGTCGGCCAAACCGTCAAAATTAAGAACGTAGGCTTCCATGTCGTTGGAGTTATGAAGGAAAAAGGCGCGAGCGGATGGCGTAATCCTGATGACCAGGTTTTCATTCCGTACTCAACAGCGATGAAACGTGTTTTCGGTGAAGACTATCTCTCAAGCATCAGTATACAAGCAAATGACGGAAAACTCATTGAGGCAGCAGAAACCGAGGTAACCGAACTGCTCCGAAAGCAACACAAAATCGCCGCAAATAAAGAACCTGACTTTCACATCCGCAACCAGGCAGAATTCATGGAAACACTTGAAGAATCAAACCAAACCTTTACCAACCTGATCTTAGGGATTGCTGTCGTCTCGCTCGTTGTGGGGGGGATCGGGATTATGAACATTATGCTCGTCTCTGTAACCGAGCGGACGAAAGAAATTGGGCTCCGCAAAGCCGTTGGGGCACAACGCTCCGATATCCTTGCCCAGTTCCTCGTTGAGTCCACGAGTCTTGCCCTCGTAGGCGGTGTCATCGGTATTGGGGTCGGTATAGGCGGTGCTGAACTCGTCACATCGCTCTGGGAGTGGCGAACCCTTGTCTCGCCTATGTACGGCATAATCTCCTTTGTTGTCAGTGCGTTGGTAGGCATCTTTTTTGGCGCGTATCCGGCGTGGAAAGCGGCTAAACTTCATCCGATTGACGCACTCAGACATGAATAGAACTTCCGCATGCTGCTCTTTTGTAGCATAAACTGTTCGTTTGGGTCGCCAGAACGCTCGGTTTTCCGAGAAATCTCATCTAGTAGAATAGGCTGCAGTCAAAATTGCGTAAGTCCTTCGGTGGTTATTACAGCGCATCTCCCGTTCCTACAGGTGAGGTTTACAACCTCGCCATTCGGATAGTTTGAACAGTAAGTGAAACCGATCTTCCAATCTTTCGTAAATCTATACAGATAAGATTAAATTGGAAGCAGACTTAACTCCCAAATTTTCATAAGTTCTCAAGGAATCACTATGGAAAGAATCGCAGTTATTGCAGGTGTCGGTCCCGGTTTAGGGGCTGCACTCGCCCGTAAATTTGTAGATGAGGGATGTAACGTAGCCCTTCTGTCCCGTTCGTCCGCCTATATTAAAAACCTATCCACGCGATTGGCAAAATCGGGACGTACAGTTATTCCGATCCCGACGGATATTACCGAACCTAAGCAGGTGGATCGAAGTTTTGATCGTATTCGGGAAGAACTCGGCGACCCCGACATCTTGGTGAACCACGCTGGAAATGCCGCGTGGGGCAGTTTCGCTAACCTCACTCCCGAAGCGTTTGAGGGTGCGTGGCGCGTGTGTACGCTCGGCGGATTTCTCTGTTCAAAGCAAGTCACGCCCGGAATGCTAAAAAAAGGGGGCGGCAGCATTCTGTTCACGGGAGCCACCTCTGCTGTTCGTGGGAGGGCGGATGCAATAGCGTTCAGCAGTGCCAAGTTTGCAACACGGGGATTAGCCTCCGCACTCGCCCGCGAAGTGGGCCCCTACGGCATCCATGTCGCCCACGTTATCATTGATGGAGTCATTGATACACCGGGTGTCCGACAACGTTATAAACTGAGCGAGAATGAGCCGCTCCTGGAACCCGATGCCATCGCGGATACCTATTGGGCTTTAGTACAACAGGAGAGAAGCGCATGGACTTTTGAGGTGGATGTCCGTCCCCATAACGAAGAATTTTTTACGTAGATTTTCTCATCTTAGCATGTTAGGCGCGCTTGCAAGGCGCGCCAAATCCCAATCTAACCTAAAATGTGCTTTCGCTTGAGGTGATCGGGCACCAACGTGTCGTCTGAAGATGACGCAGCAGGACCGCTTTCGCCTCTGGTGTCCCAATACTGTAAAGTGCATACACAGCATCCCCACGGATGTAGCGATTAGCGTCGAATAACACGTTCTGTAAACCTTCAACCGCATCCGCAGCGTGCTGACCGATCCGCGCCAATGCGAACACAGCATTTCGACGGACACCATCGTTCGGATCCGCTAACACCTTCACAAGCCCCGGCACAGCGGTTGAATTTGATTGACTCGTTGTGCCTAACGCCTCTGCCGACCTTACGCGCACACGTCCTGATTCATCCGAGAGAGCTTCAACCAATGCTGGCACCGCCGATTCCGCTTTGTTCCCTAAATCGCCGAGTGCCTCCGCCGCGTTGTCCCGGACATGTTCACATGGATCTTTCAGTGCGTTGCACAAAGCGTTAACCGCAGGAGACCCGACCGCATTGAGCGCATAACAAGCATGCCGACGGGTCATCTCCGGTTTGTCATATAGACACCGCACCAAAGCAGAAACCGCCTGCTCCCCAAATCGAGGCAACGCATAAGCCGCTTGCAACCCTGTCGATTCCGTTGTACTATTAAGCGAACTGACCAAGTCTGACAGGGAAACACCGTTTGATAACCCATCCGAACTGTTATCTTCAACCCCGCGATGCCAGTTCCAGAGATGTCGGAACATCGCATGATGCTCAGCCGGTCCCACGGAAGTCCCGTTTGCCCAGTTCGCCTCCTTATTTGCCCATGTTGGTGCTTCAGGTTCGGACATCCGGGCGTAGAGGAATTTCATCATGTAGCGTCTCTTTTCACTGCTGTTGGGCATCGCCCGGTGCCATAGGTCGTAGTTAGCGAAGGCAACTGTTCCTGCTTCACCAACGATAGGTTGTTCCGGCGAGACTTCCGCACCTTCACGGGTACTATAGTAGTGGCTCATCGGCACCACACCCGTCGGGCCGAGTTCAACGGGCGTATTTTGTGGGTAATAAAAAACCAGCAGCCGCCGTGTATGATGTGACCACCGTTTTCCACCGTCCTGGTGCAGTCCTTGTCCTTTACTCCCGGGTGGGTTGTAGTGCGGATGCCGGTGCGGCTGCATATAGTAATCCGGTCCAAGCAGACTCGTCAAGGCACCGCTAACGTTTGGGTCATCAAAGATCTGCTGAATCTCTGGTATACGCGGCAAGAGATTATTCCCCGGATTCCCTTCCTTATCAAAGACGCTCATCGTCTTTTCGTAGATCGCATCGTGAAATTGTACAGGCAATTCAGTGGTGACGGTCACGAAACCGTTCACAATGAATTCCCGCATTTGTGCGTCATTTAAGAGGTGTCCTGCCATTTCTATTCCTCCTACGCTTCTGAAACTTGCCATGATTCCTATCCACAACACTCAAGTTACCCTATTATTGCATAAAATTGGACATTTTTTCAAGAAATTTCGGGTGTGTAACGAGTTGTACTAAACAACGATTTGTAAGATATTGATTCACATAAAGTATAAGGGTTTGTACGAATTGTTTTTGTTTCATCCTTATGTTATCTATAAGTCAACAAACAAAAGGAGGCATAAGGAGCGGATGCAGTCGGGCTGGCGCAGGTACCTAATGACAGTGTTCACAGGATTTATTATTTTCTTTTAATTCTCCGCTCTTCTTTTCCGCAATATCCTAACAGATTTTTGTCTGATATTCAATAGGGAAAGAAGAAACGAAGTTATCGGAAATTTGACAACTGTGTCGGATTCGTGATAGAATTCTTTGGGTTTAAGCGAGGCAGGCAAGGCGCACCACAAGGAGGAAAAATGGCATTTGAACGGACAGGATTAACACCGGCACAAAAGTGGTTCTATGAAGAAAACGGGTACCTCGTGCTCGAAAGCGTCTTTACAGTGGACGAATGTCAACATTTTGTGGAACATCTTGAAGACCTTCACGCCGGACGTAAGCAGCTTGACGGGTTCTTTCAGCAGAATAAATACGGATCCCGAACCTTTAATCAACACCTTTACGATCCTTATGTGCTGGCACTATTTATTGATCCGCGCTTACACGGACCGTTAGCGGACTGTTTTGAAGATGAACCAGAAGGGGTCCAGACGATGCACTTTTATGAGGGTTCGGAGCATCCGTTTCACCAAGATCAATACTATTTACCGGACTGTATGTCGGCGTGGATTGCGATGGTCAAAGTAGATGAGAATAACGGGCCTCTCGTGGTGCAACCAGGTTCGCATAGGAGACGGTTGATTACGCAAGACGATGTGCCTATGACGCTTTTACCGGGCGAGACATACGAGTTGCAACAGCACAATCGCTATTTTCCAGCAGTTGCACAACTTTTTCGCGACAACGGTGTGGATGCGGTTCAAGTCATGGTGAACCCCGGAGATGTTATCTTGTTTAATGGGAAGCTGATTCACGGGGGTGCAAAGATTTTGAAACCCGGTACCCGTAGGCATGCGCTGGCGTGTCACTATAT